>NZ_JAVRCK010000010.1:0-133160 GCF_034530815.1 Nostoc sp. DedSLP03 | reverse complement strand
AACCCAGATTCCAGAGGCGCTGGCTAAATTAACCAATCTGACGCAGCTTGACCTCCGTAACAACCAAATAACCCAGATTCCAGAGGCGCTGGCTAAATTAACCAATCTGACGCAGCTTGACCTCAATGGCAACCAAATTACCCAGATTCCATTAGAAATTCTTAATTCAAAAGATGTAAAAGAGATTTCTAATTACTTGAGGCAAATTCGCATAAGTGAAACTCGACCATTACACGAAGCCAAACTCTTGCTCATCGGACAAGGCAGCGTCGGCAAAACATCCCTCATTGAGCGACTAATCCGCAATGAATATGATAAAAATCAACCCCAAACCGACGGACTCAATGTGGAAACTTGGAACGTGCAGGTCAATAGCAAATACATCCGCCTGAATGTTTGGGACTTTGGCGGACAGGAAATTTATCATGCCACCCATCAGTTTTTTCTGACTAAACGCAGCCTCTATCTCCTAGTCTGTAATTGTCGCACTAGCGAAGAAGAAAACCGCATCGAATATTGGCTGAAACTAATCGAAAGCTTCGGCGGAAAGTCCCCCGTGATTATCGTTGGCAACAAAAAAGACGAACAACCCCTCGACATCAACCGCAAGGCATTACGCGAAAAATATCCTAACATCCAAGCGATTATCGAAACCTCCTGTCAAGACAATATCGGCATTGATGAACTTCGCACCGCAATTTTGCAGCAAATCGCCAACCTCAAAGAAGTCTACGACCCTTTACCCCTGACATGGTTTGAGGTTAAACAACAACTCGAATCCATGACCGAAGACTTCATCAGCTACAACAGCTACATCGGCATCTGCCACCAAAAAGAGATTCCCGAAGAACAAAACCAAGAGCAACTCATCGACTTGCTGCATCGACTCGGCTTAGTTCTCAACTTCCGCGATCATCCCATCCTCAAAGATACCAACGTCCTCAAACCCAACTGGGTGACAGAAGGCATTTACACGCTCTTGAGCGATGAAAACCTCAAAACTAAAACCAAAGGCATTTTCACCCCCGCCGATCTTGAGCGCATCCTCAATCCAGAGCGATACCCCACCAAGCGTCACGGCTATCTGATCGGGCTGATGAAAGAATTTGAGCTTTGCTTTGCACTAGAATGTTACCCACCACAATTTCTGATTCCGGGACTTTTGCCTAAAGATGAACCAGACGAAACAAAACTCCACGGCGAAACCCTGGAATTTCAATACCATTACAAAGTTCTCCCCGAAAGCATCATTTCCCGCTTCATCGTCATCAGCCACGAAAAAATTCATAACCAAATTTATTGGCGCAGTGGCGTAATGCTGCAATATCAAGAAAACAACGAAATCTACAATATCGCTCGCATCAAAGCCGATCCCGAAGACAAAAAAATCTTCATCACCATTAGCGGACGTAAAGAAACCCGCCGCTTATTTCTCGGCATCCTCCGCGATGTCTTCCAAAAAATCCACAAAACCCTTCCCAATCTCGAAATCACCGAATGGGTTCCCGTCCCCAACCATCCCAAACATCCGCCCCTCGACTACCAAGAACTCCTCGGACTCGAATCAATGGGTGAAAGCACAATCACCATTGGCAAACTAAAATTAAAACTCGATTTGCGTCAACTTTTAGATGGGTACGAAGACATTAAAATACGTCAAAGAAAACAGACTGACCTAAGTGTAGAAGTTTTAGAAGATAGTCCTTACAATATTTCCTTTCAAATTAACGATCATCGCCGTTCTAAAACTTTTAATCAACATGGAGAAGGCGATAATTTTGCAGGCGATCTCATCGATGGAGATAAAATAATCAGATAATTATAAAAAATCTAGATATTGTTACGCTCAAAAAACTATGTCTAACACCATCAATCAATTCGGCAAAGGCGATAACGTTGCAGGTGATAAAATCCAAAATGACTTCAAAGGCGCAAACATCGGCAACTTTGCCAACGAAGTCAAAGACAACGCCAGTCAGCAAGCCTCTAACTTCACCCAAACAAGCGGCGCAAACATCAGCGAAATTCTGCAACTAATCGGCAACCTGCGCCAAACTGCCGCCCAATTTCCGGAAGCAATCAGCAAAGACATTACCCGCGAAGACATCATCATTGATATTGATGATGTAGAAGCAGAAATTCAAAAGCCAGTAAAAGAACGCAATGTACCCAAACTCAAAAAACGTCTAATAGCTTTACTAACTGCTGCTAGTGTAATTGCTGGCGCGATCGCAGGTATGACAGACTTTACAAACAATGTTCTGGAAATAGGAAACAAATTAAATATTGAACTAAAGCTTCCTTCTGGTAAATAGACTTTTCTCACTCCACGAGCGATGTAACCTATTCCAAATTAATAATCATGGCATACAGCATTTTGCATCTAAATGAAGTACATCCTTTACCCCACCCTAACCCTCCCCTTGTAAAGGGGAGGGAACTAGATTTTTCTTGTTTCCCCCCTTTGCAAGGGGGGATTAAGGGGGGTAATAATTTAATTAAAATTACAGCAAACTATTTTTCAAACAACCTTTTAGCAATGCGTTGACAATGCGGCTTATATTAGTTGAAGATGAAGCAGATTTAGGTGCAGCAATCAAACAAGTCCTGAGCCATGAGGCATATATAGTTGACTGGTTTCTAGATGGTAATCAGGCATGGCAATATCTAGAAACTGGCTGGACTGAGTATACACTGGCAATTTTTGATTGGATGCTGCCTGGAGTTTCGGGGATAGAGTTGTGTAAATGGTTGCGCGATCGCCAATTAACTTTACCGATACTAATGCTAACAGCTAAAGACCGGATGGAAGAAAAAATTATTGGTCTAGATAGCGGTGCGGATGATTATTTAGTTAAACCGTTTGATATGGCAGAACTGTTGGCAAGATTGCGAGCATTACAACGGCGAGCCTCTTACGTTGGAGCAACACTGACACCTCAAGTCCAACCCCGACGCTTACAAGTAGGTTGTCTGACGCTCAATTACAGCACTCATCAAGTTATTCGTGAGTATGTTCACGGAGAAAAGCAAGTGTTTTCACTAACTACCAAGGAATTTCAATTATTGGAATATTTTATCAGGCATCCTAACCAAATTATCAGCCGCGACCAAATTATCAATCAACTTTGGGAAATTGGTGCAGAACCAGTTAGTAATGTAGTAGCAGCACAAATTCGTTTATTGAGACGCAAATTAGGAGAAGAAGACAGCGAATCTTTAATTGAAACTATTTATGGTGTGGGCTATCGCCTAAACATTAAACCTCTTGCAGAAATCTTTGAATCACCCCACCCCAACCCTCCCCTTGTAAAGGGGAGGGAGCAAGATTTCTAGTTTCCCCCCAATATATCGGGGAATTAAGGGGAGTCTATTCCAATACGGTTCGGATAAGCATTTTGAACTCAGAATAGGGTTTGGGGAAAAAGGCAATGGGTTTGCGGTTAAAGGTTTTTTATTCCCCTTTCCCTTTCCCCTTTACCCTTTCCCCGAACCGTATTGAGGTCTATTCGACTTATGCAAGAAGTCTATTCATGCTGCTGATTTTTGCTAACTTGACAGCAATACTTTCAGCAAGGGTTTAAAAATATGGAACGCAATCCCATTTTCCACCAAACTCGGTTGCGGCTTGCGGCTTGGTATACCCTTGTCATGGGCGGTATTTTAGGGCTATCTAGTTTGGGAGTTTATAGTGTGGTTGCCCATACCTACTATGAAACCATAGACCAGGGATTGCAATCAGTCGCAAACGCACTCCATAAAAGTATTGAACCGGCTTGGCAACAACCCGGACAATTACAACGCCTTGCTAAAGAATTTTCTTTAGAATTATGTGTGGTTCAGACTAATTGTTTACCTAAAACAACATCCCTTAAAAAATCGATCGCAGAAGCGGCGAATCCAGTTAATTACTATATCCGTTTATTGGATCGCTCAGGAAAACTTTTTGCCAGTAGCGGTATGGAATTTGACAAGTTACCGATTGCCTCAACATTACATAATTGGCAGATATTAACAGATTACTCTGGCACTCGATACCGCGAAATCACTTTACCTTTGTATACTCAAAACCAAGTTTCGGGTTATCTACAAGTAGCGCGTAGTATCACTGATTTAGACCAACATCTTACTTATTTAAGATTAACTTTGGTATTGGGATTGCCAATTTCTATGATTTTCGTTGGTTTGTCTAGTTGGTGGTTGGCAGAAAGGGCAATGCAACCTGTATATCTTTCTTACCAACAAATGCAACAATTTACTGCTGATGCTGCCCATGAGTTTCGCACACCTTTAGCAGCAATGTATTCTACTATTGAAGCTGCTATCAAGTTACAGCAAGAACCAAAAACCGATGGTGGAATTTTAGATGTACTCAAACGCCAAAATCGGCGTTTATCACAATTAGTTGGAGATTTGCTGTTATTAACGAGGATAGATCAAAAACAACTAACAGGAGAATATCAGCCTTGCTGTTTGAATGATATCATTAGCGATTTAATTGAGGAATTAGCATTTTTGGCAGTAGAGACTCAGGTCAATCTCTTTAAGCAGGTGCAAGTCTCAGAAAAATTATATGTGATGGGAAATGAAGATCAGCTTTATCGCTTAATTTCTAACTTAATTGTCAATGCAATTCAAGCAACATCTAGCGGTGGAAAAGTCACGGTTTTTTGGGAAAAAAGTGAGCTTTACGCCATAATTAAAGTTCAAGATACAGGAATTGGTATTGCCCCAGAACATCAACAGCGAATTTTCGATCGCTTCTACCGAGTAGATCGCGATGCCTACGGCGGACTGCGCCTACGCTCTCGCAGCTCTGGCGGTTCGGGATTGGGATTAGCCATAGCAATCGCGATCGCCCAAGCACACAAAGGTAATATTCACGTTCAAAGTCAACCTGGGCTAGGTAGTACATTTACCGTTCGACTTCCTCTTTCACCGTGATTTATAAAAATAAATGTTGCTATTTGCAAATCTGCGATCGTAAGGTGCAACTTTGAGTTTTTGCATACATGGAGATCGCACCTTTATCTGTTAACAAATCCTAAAAGTGCTTTGATAGTTTTTCCACTGGATGATTAAGATATAAGTATTTGACCTGACGGGTATCGATACTCATGGTGCAAGACCAGATTTTGCTGAATGATTGGCATGTAATAGCGCGATCGCAAGACCTCCAACCTGGAACAGTTCTGCACAAGCGCTTATTAGGCGAAAATCTAGTGCTTTGGCATAATGGGGACAAAGTTTTAGCTTGGCAAGACCTTTGCCCTCATCGTGGCGCTCGTCTTTCTCTAGGATATGTTAATAAAGAGACTCTTGTTTGCCCTTACCACGGTTTAGCCTTTAATAGCGAGGGAAAATGTGTACTAGTTCCGGCTAATCCCGAACAATCGCCCCCCGCTCAAGCTTGTGTTAAAACTTACCAAATTCAAGAGCGTTACGATCTGCTCTGGGTTTGTTTAGGGACACCAAAACAAGACATAGCTCCGTTTTCTGAGTGGTACGATCCGGTCTATCAAAAGATTTTCTGTGGCCCTTACTACTATCACTCTAGCCCTTTGCGGGTGCTGGAAAATTTCATCGATCCGGCACACTTCCCAATTTTGCATTCGGGATTATTTGCCCACGCCAGTCATCCTGAGTTGACGCACTATGAATTAGAGTCTCTTCCAGATGGGATTAATTTCAAATGTGGTTTGTGGGAACTAGATTTTAATTCCGGTAATCCTCTGTCAGCACCACTGATTTTTAACACTTACGATTACCGCATTTTCCGTCCGCTAGTGGCATACTTTAAACTTGGGCCTGGAGATCGTCGTTTAAATATCTTCTATACAATTACGCCAGTTGATGAAGATGAATGCGTGGCGCAATATTGGTTAATGGTAAATAGTGTCCGCGAATTAAAAGTGGAAGTATATCTAGATATTCAAAATCAAGTTGCTAGTCAAGATATTGCCATTGTCGAGTCCCAGCAACCCCGACGCTTACCTTTAGATTTGCAAACAGAAGTACATTTATCGAGCGATCGCTATTCTATAGCATACCGAAAGTGGCTTAAACAACAGGGTGTTACTTTCGGCACTATTTAGAACTTGGCGATGCTTGTCATTTGTATGATTAAGAAAAAATATTTAGATAAAATTGCTTTAGCAACTAACTCCCTTAAAAATTTTAAAAAACGGTAGATTAGACCTCTTGCATAAGTCGAATATGACCCCCCTTAATCCCCCTTATTAAGGGGAGAAACTTGAAATCTTGCCCCCTCCCCTTCACAAGGGGAGGGTTGGGGAGGGGTGATTCGACTTATGCAATAGGTCTATTGTTAACTGCTCTACCGCTTTTTATGTATCTTGAATTGGCTTTCATTTCAAGGTTAATTTTGGAGATTTATCGATCCACAGATGTTAGTTTTAAAGGATACAATGGCTCAGATCCATTTAATTGCCAAATTCTAAATACCAAGACAGCAGCTACAGTTAACCACACACAAGAAAATGATAAAGTCATTCCTGCTATAGAATTAGTTTGCCAATAAATTGCCGTCACTACTATAGCAGATAACCAAGGGCCTAAAATAACTACAGGTACAGCAGCACCTAATCTCCGTTCTACAGTAAAAATCGTATTCCAAGTATCCCCTAAAGCCAGATGTACCACAAACAAAATTAAAGGCAACACTAAAAACTGGTGATTCATTTGCTGCCAAACTAATACAGAAGAAATTACCCGCAAAACAGCAATTATCATCCAAACTATGGGAAATGCTAAAGGTGGAGGCGACCATCTTGGTCTGATTACCTGATCATAGGTCTGACGAGAACGGGTATTATCTAAAAGAGAAAAAATTCGAGAACGGATACTTATTAGGGCAAAAAATAGTCCAGCCAATAAAGTGCTAAACCAACTGGGAAAATAAGAATTGTTATCAATCAACATTACTAATTTTTCCATTCCCAACAACACGAGAATCATAACTAATATTTGTAGGATAGTTCCTAGTGTATAAACTAAAACTGCCTTGATATCTAGTTCTTCTGTAGTAGCTATTGATGTGTTTAGAGACTGTGATTTATTCCCAGGTTTTACCCCCATCACTGTATTAACAAACTGTTCAACTATTCCATTGTTCTTGGATTTATTCATAATGAAGAAATGGCGCGTAGTTGGTAATTAGTAGTAATCAGTCATTATATGATATTCTAATAGCTAAAAATAATTTGGTTAGGCTTTTTTAATATCAGAGTTTATAAGTTCCGAATCTAATGTACAGTTTTTCATAAGTGGTGTTGAGGAAAAAACGTGGAATTTCATAAGTTCTTGTATATTTTTACTCTAGTAAATATTGCTACGTTTGCTCTGAGTGTACCTGTATTTGCTCAAATCACACAGGCTCCCTTTAATTCTTCACAGTCAAGTTGTCGTGTAACTAAAATAAGTACTCCAGTTTTCAAAGAACCTTCAACATCATCCCATGCTATCAGAATATTGTCGGCAAAAACAAAGATTACTTTAGCATATATACCAGTTAGTGGAGATAGATTTGTCAGAATTAAAGCTCCGACTTCAGGGTTTATTCAAACTGCTGTACTGAAATTTTGTCAGCCGAATAACAACGCTCAAAATATATCGAGTAAACCTACTATTGGCAGTGTATGTCGGCAAATTGTACGACAGGAAACTATACGTCGCCAACCAAGTACAAGAGAACCTTTTATTACAACACTTTCGCCAAACACAACTGTGTATGTGAACTTGGTTACAGGTAATATAGTTAAGTCATACAAATCTGAGAATTATATTTGGGTAGAAATCGACCTTGCCAGAAGTTTCCCTGGAGAATTATCTGGTAATGGTTGGATAGTCAATACTGACTTAGTGAATACTCCTGGATTAAGCAGTCTGGCTTATTGTAGTTAAGTATCTAGGCATAAATAAATTTAAAGTTTGCAGTCAGGACTTTAGTTCTGATAATCCTTGCTTTGAACAATAAATCGCTCACTACAAACTAGGAGTTTATTTTATATTAGACTTCTTGGCATTTATCGGGAAAAGGGTAAAGGGTAAGGGGGAAAGGGTAAGGGGTAAAGGGGAAAGGGTAAAGGGGAAAGGAATAACAAAAAACCTTTAACATGCAAACATGCACCTTTTACCCACGAGAGTGCAAAAGTTACTTTTGCCAAGAGACTCCATGAGTGGAACTCACAAGGAACAATAAAAATATCTCTTCCCCAGTCCCCATTACCCCTTATCCCCAGAGGGGACCCCCTGACAGGTGTAGGTATTTTACAAACGTGGCTGAAATGAGGTTTTTGCGTTGGTTGAAAACTCAAATTTTAGTCTCTAATTTTCCACCTAAGAACGAAATTTCGTTATTTGAACCACCTTTAGAACTCTGTTTGAGAGTATCCACTCATGCCCACATAAAAAACCTACACTTGTCAGGAGGGGACCCCACCATCCCCAGTCCCTATTTCGGATCAGTTACAACACTAATTTAGATGGATCTAGGGCAAGGGATGCATTCATTGACTAAAAAGAGGGAAAGGGAACCCCATCTTCCCCTTTACCCCAAACCCTTGCGAAGCGTTTTTACTTCAAGTCCATAACTTTAGTTATGGGGTTCCCTTTCCCCTTTCCCCTTTAACCTTTTCCCTGTCCGAAGGGCGTTGCCCTGCCCGAAGGGCGTTGACTTCAAACGGGAGGATCTACAGTAAAACCTGGACAATCAATTGTCAGGCAGAAATACATCGCGCATTTCGATGGATATCGATGTCATTCTCGAATTAATCTGTGCTAAAAAATTTTTTCGCAATCGTAACTATTTCCCCTAGTTCTCCCCTATTTCTTTCTAAATTCAAATCAGAAAAGCAGAGAACACCGCCCCAAACAAGCGCGCAATCTCTGCCGTATAAATAAGTCAATAAAAATGGAGAACAAATCTATGCTACACCAAATTAAAGAATTGCTGCAAAACGTACAATTACAACAGCAAGTAAAAGCAGCAGCTAACCAAGCAGAAGCTATCAAAGTGATAGCGATCGCAAGTGCAGAAAAAGGTTATAACTTCACAGTTGAAACTATTTCTCAAATGTTGGCAGAATTAACCTTTGTGGACTCCAATGAACTGAGTGAAGAAGAATTACTTAGTGTTAGTGGTGGGATGATGGCTGATAGTGCGCCTAAGCTATGTCATACAGCTAGCTGTGGTGGCGGACACGCAGGCTGTTGCTAAAAACGGTATGTAGCTTCTGTTTTTCTTTGGCATTGTAACCACCACAGGTCAGGTTGCTTTTCTAAAATAGCTTTTTAGATTCAACATCTCCAATATTTTAATTTGGATAATTTCCATACCTGATAGTGAAGTTCAATGCCAAAGAGATGCTGTATAACAAATTCTCTCTTTACTTTTTTAATCAAGAAAATGAGGGATTTTCATGAACAATTACTATCACTAACTCGGAGAAAATACAATTATGTTGTCACAAATTCAAAGCTTACTCCAAAATAGCCAACTACGCGAGAATATGCAAGCAGCAGTTAGCCAAACAGAAGCCATCAAACTGTTGCTAATTGCCAGTGCAGAAAAAGGTTATACTTTCACAGCCGAAAGCGTAGCTCAAATACTGACAGAGTTGACCTTTGTGGATTCCAATGAACTGAGTGAAGAAGAATTACTTAGTGTTAGCGGCGGGATGATGGCTGATAGTGCGCCTAAGCTATGTCATACAGCTAGCTGTGGTGGCGGACACGGTGGTTGCTGTTAAAACAAGTATGTAGCTTCTTCTGTTTAAGATTTTAGCCTTTACAGGTATTGCTTTCCTAAAACAACTTTTTAGAGCAATTTTACCGAAATTTATCCATATATTGGGTTGGTAATTTCAACACCTGGGACTGAGGTTAAATGCAAAATTAGATGCTGCATAACAGATTTATTATTTGCTCTTTATATGAAAGTAAAGAGCAAATTTCATTCATAATTTCCATCAAGTTTAAGAAAATATAAGTAGACTTAAACCCTCCTGCCTTCTGCCTTATCCCATTGATACTTCCCACCATGAGAAATCCAGCTATGGTTCAACAAGTTGTTCGCTTATCTCAACAGAAAACATCAGAAAATTTCAGGGCGATCGCAGCCAATGCTAGCTTTATCTGGGAACGTCTTGATGAAAGCAGATTTGCAATTAATGGCGATCAAGTCAACGAACAAGAAATTAACCGTCGTAGAGATCGCTGGTGCGAAGTTGCAGCAGAAGGTAAATTGGATACGTTACACAAACGCTTACAATGGGAAGGGCTAGACCTCGATACTGTTAGTTCCAGATTGGGAACCATTGAGTTGCTTGGCGATCGACCTTTGCCTGAGTGGGCAGAAACCTTGCAGCAAATCATCCAAACCGCTACAGGATTCGATTCTGCAACCGAAGTATTTCTACCAATCGATTCACAAAATCCGATCACCTTTGAAGATATCCTTTTGCCTGCTATTTTGGTAGCCAGACAGCAATTACTAACTCGCTACGGCAGCCAATTCACCCACGAGTCGCTTCCCTTATCGATTCTTTCCCACGATGCTTACAGTTCTCTAGAACGTGGTCTACTGCTACGATTAGCAGGACTTTGCACTAAGACATTAGATTTTGAATTTTCCCAGGTGCGTCCCTTTGGTCAAAACTTGCTCGGTTTGCTGGGGCTGGAAACAGAAAACAATAATACTCACTACACCAAGTTCGTCAATCAACTCCTAGAAGATGGAATGCTGACCTTCTTCCAGAAGTATCCAGTTCTCGGTCGGTTAGTGGCAACAGCAGTCAATTTTTGGGTTGAGTTTACTGCTGAATTTCTCGAACGTTTAGTTGCAGATAGGACAGATATTCAACGAACTTTTGATGAAAGAATTGTCCCATTTTCTCAAAACAAAGTTGCTGAAATTCAAACATCCATTTCCGATCCACACAAACGCGGACGAACAGTAATTTTGCTCACCTTTGAGTCTGGACTTAAACTTGTTTATAAACCCAAAGATTTAGGATTAGAAGTTGTCTTTAACCAATTTTTGGATTGGTGCAATCAACACAGCAATCTTTTAGATTTTAAAATAATTCAAGTACTTGAGCGCAACGGTTACGGTTGGGTAGAACATGTTGAACAGTTGCCTTGTGTTGATGAAGCAGCTGCAAAACGATTCTATCAGCGTTCTGGGATGTTGTTGTGTGTGCTTTATGCCCTCAGAGCCACAGATTGCCATTACGAAAACTTAATTGCCAATGGCGAACATCTGGTGCTGATTGACATGGAAACGCTGCTGCACCATGAACCGAATCTCATTGAAGACTCACCACTTACCCAAGATTTGGAAACAACCGCCACACAACAATTTTGGGATTCCGTACTCCGCACCGGACTTTTACCGCGTTGGGACTTTAGTGGCGATCGCAGTGTCGCTTATGATATTAGCGGGCTAGGCAGCACAGATCCCCGACTATCTCGCCGGAAAGTGCCGCGCTGGCAGAACATTAATACAGATAATATGCATCTGTCCTCTGAGTCTGTAACGCTGCCGATTGGGAAAAATGTACCGTGTTTAGGTGAAGTTGTTCTATCTCCAAACGATTATCAGCAGCAAATCACCAGTGGGTTTGAGCAGATGTATCGCTTTTTGATGGCGCACAAAGATTTCTTAATTTCACGCCAAAGTTTGTTATCTGCGATGCAAAATCAGCAGGTGCGCTTTATCTTCCGCAACACCCGCATTTATGGCATCATCCTTCAAAAAGCTTTAGCACCCGATTACCTCAAACACGGTGTAGATTACAGCATTCAACTCGATGTTCTCAGTCGTGCTTTTCTAGTTGCTCAAAATAGACCGAACGCTTTTCCTGTTTTGAGCGCCGAACTGCGAGCGATGGAACAATTGGATATTCCCTTCTTCACGGCTAGCGCGGTGGTTGATGAACTGAGTTTAAACGGTTCTTCTTCCATTCCCAACTACTTCAAGCAATCCAGTTATCAAGACCTGCTCAACCAATTACAATCTCTAGATGAAACCGACTTAGCTCGACAAGTAGCGATTATTCAAGGCTCCTTCGATGCCAAGATTGCAACCACCTCCAGCCGCCAAGGTGGGCAATGGCAAGGTGAATCGTTACCGTTGCTAAATTCGGAACAATTGATTGCCGAAGCCAAGGAAATCGCCACTCAACTGGAAACCAGAGCCATTTCTGACCCTGATGGCAGCGTTAACTGGATTGGCTTAGACTTTGTGCCTCGTGCCGAACGATATCAACTGCAAGTATTAAACAATTGTCTCTCTGACGGACGCTCTGGAGTTGCTTTGTTTTTAGCCGCACTAAGTCAAGTAACTGATGATTCCCGTTACCGCGATTTAGCATTGAGAACAGTGCAATCTCTGCGTCGCCAAATCCACACCATCGATCCCGAAACTTGGGAACGCATGGCTCGTTTCATGGGTGTTGGGGGTGCAACAGGTTTAGGATCGATGATCTATAGCCTGGTGAAAATTAGTCAATTCCTCAACGATGCAACGCTGTTGTCAGAGGCTCAAGTATTAGCCGATTTGATGACACCAGAATTAATTGCTGCCGACGAACACTTGGATATTATGAGCGGAGCAGCAGGGGCAATTTTAGGCCTATTATCTTTGCATCAAGCCACAGGAGAAGCAACCGTTTTAGAAAAAGCGATCGCTTCTGGACAACATTTAATCAACCGTCAAGTTAGCCACAACGGTGCGCCCAAAGCTTGGCATACTTATTGGGACAAGCCCTTAACTGGCTTTTCTCATGGAGCCGCAGGTATCTCCTATGCCTTGCTCAGACTTTATGCCGCCACCTCAGAGGGCAAATACTTAGAAGCAGGTTTAGCAGGAATTGAGTATGAGCGTAGCGTCTTTTGCCAGTCCACTGCCAACTGGCCCGACTTCCGCAGAATGGGACAACCAGGACAACCTGACTTTGCAAATAAGTGGTGTCATGGTGCAGCCGGCATTGGTTTGGGACGCTTAGGCAGTTTGAGAATCGTGGAAACGCCAGAAATTCAACAAGAAATTGAAATTGCTCTCCAAACTACTCAGAATTTTGGCTTACAAGCGATCGATCACTTGTGCTGTGGTAACTTTGGTCGAGCGGAAGTGCTGTTAGTCGGTGCAAAAATCTGTTCCCGTCCTGATTGGCATCAAATTGCTCACCAGAATGCAACAAATGTTGTGGCTAGAGCCAAGCGAACTGGGGCATATCAACTGTTCCCCAACTTACCCAATTCTGTATTTAATCCTGGCTTTTTACCCGGTATATCTGGAATTGGTTATCAATTGCTGCGTTTGGCTAACAATAATTTGCCTTCGATATTATTGTGGGATTGAGCTTGTTGTTCATACCCAAAAACCGCTTTTGACCCAACCCTATTAGCGTAAACTAATAGGGTCAGAACTAGCCCTCTCAAAGTGTTTGCTATTGATAAAAGCCCAAAAGCTAATCATCTCAAAATTTTAACGTTCTGCCGTTTCTGTGTGACTTAGGCAGTTGGATTTAGACTTGAAGTGATGGGACTGGAGGAAAGACTGGTGACGAGAGCAATTGGTCTAGAGCAAATTATTGCCCAAAAGGTTCTTACCTTATCAAACGAACAACAGCAGCAAGTACTCGACTTTGTAGAATTTCTGCAATTGAAATCACCAACAGTCAAGTTTAAGCACCATGATGGCACGCCAATGTCTGCTTTAGAAGCAGCAGGAGACTTAGTTGGCTGCGTGGATTCTGGCCCTGGGGATCTCTCGACAAACAAGGAGTACCTTAAAAGACCATTAGCAGAATGAAGCAAGCGGTACTGCTAGATACAGGCCCATTAGTAGCTTTAGTCAATCGGAGAGAGCAGTTTCATAAATGGGTGACAAATCAGTTCGGACAGATTGAAGCACCTTTGTTAACTTGTGAAGCAGTAGTTACGGAGGCTTGTTTTCTCTTACAGAATGTTTACGGAGGAGAAGCAGCAGTAATTTCTTTTGTACAAAAGGGAATCATCCATCTTCCGTTTCGGCTTTCTGAAGAAGCTGCTGCTGTTGACGAGTTGATGCAACGTTATCAGTCAGTTCCAATGTCGTTAGCGGATGCGTGTTTGGTGAGGATGGCAGAACTGGCAACTGAAAGCGAATTGCTCACATTTGATAGTGATTTTAGGATTTATCGGAAAAATCGTAATCAATTAATTTCTGTGATTATGCCAAAAGAACAATAGTTTGATCTTCATAGAAAATTCGATGGACTTTTACAAGTTCAACTTGTAGAGTGTTGGGTAGAACGAGCATCTTCAAATATGTTGCAATATGATATACAAAACTTTAGCTGTGAGAATTTAACAGGTAAATTAGTAAGTTTCTATGGAAATGTAGGTATTGATGTAGTTACCCAATATCCAAATCAGGAAATGACATTTACTCAGGGGAATGTCTACGATCAACTAATTTGGAAAGTCTGTGGTAAATAATAGACTTCTTGGCATTTGTCGGGAAAAGGGTAAGGGGGAAAGGAATAACAAAAAACCTTTAACCTTTAACATGCACCCTTTACCCACGAGAGTGCAAAAGTGACTTTTGCCAAGAGGTCTAATTAGAAGATCGCCTCCCCTATTTCTCCCCTAGTTCTCCCCGATCGCACTTTAATCTTAGAAGTCTAGAAGACTTGAAGCTCTGGGCGCTCTCAGGAAAAAGGAGAACAATGCAACTAAAACACAGCCACATTTTCCGTCAAGAAGCTCTAGAGCGTTTATCTTCACCAGAACAACTGGATCAAGCGATAAATGTAGTTAAGCCTCAAGCTTGGTTGACTTTATCTACTTTAAGTTTTGTGGTTGCTGGAGCTGGCGTTTGGAGTGTATTTGGGAGAATTCCTCTCACCGTCACAGGTCAAGGTATCTTGATTAAACCGCACCATGTTGTGGAATTTCAAGCACCCAGTTCTGGCCCGTTACTAACTCTGAAGGTAAAGGCGGGGGATGTTATTAAACAAGGTGATGTGCTAGGGATAATCGACCAATCAGCGCTAAAGCAGCAGTTGCAGCAAGAGCAGATAAAGTTGCAACAATTGCAAACCCAGAATCAAGAGACTGACAGGTTACAAAAGCTGCTGATTGACCAACAAATCATTACTCTTGGACAGCAAAAACTGGATTTGGAAAATAATCTGCGCCGAGAGCAAAGTGCGCCCAAGTTACGCGATCAAACCCAAAGAGCGATCGCTCAAAAACGCCAAAGCATTAATTTCCGCAAACAACAAATTAATTACTTACTTAAAACTCTCAAAGGACGGGTTGATAACCGTCGTCAGCTTTTTGAGCAGCATGTCATCAGCCAAGATATGCTGGTGCAAGCCGAACAAGAATATTTTAATACTCAAAGCGAACTGTCAGATATTGACGTGCAACTAAAGGATCTTGAAATTCAAGAAACCACTACGCAACGAGAATATCTAGAAAATCTTAATAGAATTGACGAAATTAAAACCAAAATTAAAGATATTAATACTCAAAATACTAAACTACGCGAACAAGATTTAAAGCAATCAATTGATAAAAGCAATAAAATTCGGGAAGTAAAGCGGCGAATTGCCCAATTAGAACTCCAACTATCTCAAGAAAGTAGAATTATTAGCAAATATAATGGTCACATTCTCGAACTGAGCGCTGTCCCTGGACAAATGATGAATCCGGGTATTCGCTTGGGGTCAATTGAGGCTGAACAGCCAAATTCAAAACTTATGAGTCTTGTTTACTTTGCTAATAAAGATGGTAAGCAAATCAAGCCAGGGATGGCTGTACAGGTAACTCCCAGCTTTGCTAAACGCGAGCGCGAAGGTGGCATTATCGGAACCGTTGCAGATATTTCTTCATTTCCAGTAACTACACAAGATATTACAGCGATCGTTGGTAACAAAGAAATTGCCGCCAGTCTTGCAGGTAAAGGTGAAAATCAAGTGCAAGCTTTTATCCAACTCCAAGAAAACCCTACATCAGTCAGTGGCTACAAATGGTCATCCTCTGATGGCCCAGCCTTAAAAATATCTTCTGGCACAACTACATCAGTTCAAGTAAAAGTTGGAGAAAAAGCACCGATTTCTTATATTATTCCTATGCTGCGCTCTTGGACGGGGATTTATTAAATTACGCCGTGTGCAACTTTCTCTCAGACCTAACCCCCAACCCCTTCCCTACAAGGGAAGGGGAGTAAGAATCAAAGCCTTTCTCCCTGTGGGGGAGAGGTTTGGAGAGGGGTTCTAAGGATAAGCTGCACATCACGTTAATTTGGGCATTGGGGTTAAAACTTGAAGGTTCACCCTCAGAAGCTCAACTTCCACCCTCAGAAGCTCAACGTTCACCCTCAGAAGATTTTTACTTCCCAGTCCCCAATGCCCAATGCCCCATACCCAATACCCAAACCAAATCGTGTTCGCACTTCTACACTTTTGCAAATGGAAGCGGTCGAATGTGGTGCGGCGGCTTTGGGAATAATTCTTAGCTATTACGGGCGGATTGTGCCACTGGCTAAACTGCGTGAAGAATGCGGTGTTTCGCGGGATGGGAGTAAAGCTTTTAATATCCTCAAAGCTGCAAAAAATTATGGACTCAATGCTAAAGGTTTAAAACTGTCTCTAGAAAAGGTGACAGCTACCCGTCTCCCCTACATTGCCTTTTGGAATTTTAACCATTTTCTTGTAGTAGAAGGATACAGCAAAAAACGCGTCTACCTCAACGATCCTGCCAATGGTCGGAGAACAGTGAGTTGGGAAGAGTTCGATCGCGCATACACGGGTGTTGTGCTGACAATGGAACCAGGAGCGGATTTTCAGAAGGGAGGCAAAAAAAATCACATTATCTCAGCCTTAAGTAGCCGCTTACAAAACTCACGAAATACTATCTTATTTTGCTTGCTTGCTGGGTTATTGTTAACACTGCCTCGGTTAGCTGTGCCAGCCTTTTCTCAGGTATTTATCGATGAGATTTTAATCCAAGATCGGCAAGATTGGTTACGACCTTTGCTGTTAGGAATGCTGTTAACTACTTTATTACGGGCATTCCTTGCTAGACTGCGGCTTACCTACCTGCGGCGATTGATGGTTAAGTTGTCAGTCAGCACATCAGGACTATTTCTCTGGCATATCCTGCGATTGCCTGTTGGGTTTTATGACCAACGGTTTGCTGGGGAAATCAGTAGCCGGGTGCAACTGAATGATCGAGTAGCAGAAGTACTTTCAGGGCCTTTGGCAACTACAGTAATTGACGCGGTGATGATGATCTTTTACCTGCTGATTATGATTCAGTATGACCAATTACTGAGTGCGATCGCAGTTGGTTTTGCTTTAATCAACATTCTCGCTCTTTTATTTTTATCGCAAACTCGTGTAGATACAAATATGCGCCTAGCTCAGGAATATGGCAAGGTGGGTGGAGTAACGGTTAGTGGCATCCAAACCATAGAAACCATCAAAGCTTCTGGGCTAGAGTCAGATTTATTTGCTCGATTTGCGGGTTATTACGCTAAAGCTTTGAACGCCCAACAACAATTAGGCTTACAAACTCAAATTCTCACCACATTACCCACAATTTTGACAGCACTAGCTACAGCTTCTATTTTACTGGTTGGTGGTTTACAGGTAATGAAAAACAATCTCAGTATTGGAATGCTGGTTGCCTACCAAAGTTTAACATTGAGTTTCTTAGAGCCAGTCAATAGCCTCGTTAACTTCGGCAGTACACTCCAAACTTTAGAAGCTGATTTAAACCACCTTGATGATGTATTGCAAAATCCCGTTGATTTGGAAGTGGAGGGGAAGTGGAAAGCAGGGGAGGCAGGGGACGCAGGGGAGGCAGGGGGAGAAATTACTTTCTCATCTCTCTGGCAATTACAGGGTCACGTTGAGTTACGGAATGTCACTTTTGGCTATAGTCGTGTAGAACCTCCCTTGATTGAGAATTTGAGCTTGACTGTCAAGCCAGGGCAAAGAATAGCGCTTGTGGGGGGAAGTGGTTCTGGTAAATCCACAGTTGCTAAATTAATTTGCGGGCTTTATCAACCTTGGGATGGGGAAATCTGCTTTGATGGTGTAGAGCGATCGCAAATTAAGCGTTCTGTTCTGGCTAACTGGTTGGCAATGGTTGAACAGGATATCTTTTTATTTGCCGGGACTGTGCGAGAAAACATCACTCTTTGGGATTCAACTATACCAGAAGCCGATTTGGTGCAGGCTTGCCAAGATGCAGCGATTCATGATGCGATCGCATCTATGCCTGGGAAATATGACTTTGAGTTAATTGAAGGCGGTATGAATATTAGTGGTGGACAACGCCAGCGTTTAGAAATTGCCCGCGCTTTGGTGAGAAATCCCACAGTCTTAGTATTAGATGAAGCAACCAGCGCCTTGGATGCAGAAACCGAGTTGATTATTAACCGTAACTTGCAACAGCGTGGTTGTTCGTGTATTGTAGTAGCCCACCGCCTCAGCACAATCCGCGATTGCCATGAAATTATTGTGCTAGAGCAAGGTAAAATCGTGCAGCGTGGCACTCATGAGGAATTATGGCAGCAAGGCGGAACTTATGTTCGCCTACTTCACTCAGCAGAAACATAATGGACTTCTTGGCATTGTAGGGAAAAGGGGAAGGTAGGGCCCCCTCTGGGGATAAGGGGCGGGGGTAAAGGGTAAAGGTATGGAATTTTCTGTTACCCTTTAACCTTTAACCTTTCCCCAACATCAAGGCAAAAGTTACTTTTGCAAGATGTCTAATAATCAGGTATTCAATCCACTATTGTTGAGTTGCTAATGATTGCCGAGGCAGTTAAACCTTGACTCATCGTCAAAATCAGCTTTACTCTTAATCAATTTTTTCGATATCATCAGGTGTACCAGTGGCAGAAATTTTTGATGTGCCAGATTTACCTGCACCTGAGTTGCCACCAGAAGCGCCAGCACCGCCTGAGTGTTTAGGATCGGTGTTGCCTTGTTCTTCTTGAAGCTGTTCAAGGCGGTTTTTTTCTTGAGCTTTATCTTTTTGGTCAGCCATATCTTATTTACATTTTTCGCTATGCGATCGCCTTTAACTCTATCATTTTCCTTATTCAAGCGACATCAAAGGCAAATCTTCTTCAGCAATTATAAATTTACGTGAGTCTCCCACGGAGGCACACGTTAAATTACTCAATTTTTCCATCCAAGACGATTATCAGATTTTTCTTGCCCTGCTTTCCCTGCTGATTGAGCAATTAATTATTTTTTATTTGGAAGTCCCTTAGGCTGATGTCCTCTAAAGTAATATCATCACAAAAAATCTGTGTTACATTCAGCCGGGATACAATAGTTTTTCTTATATCTTTTTCCAATCGTCGAACTCACATCGATTTACCTTAAGTGAATCCTCTTTCCAAACCATACTCCTTTCAAGCAAACGAACCATTACTGTTGAACGATCCAGAATGTTTCTGGATAGTGCAGTCTGGAACATTAGCAGTGTTTGCAACTTTTCAGAACAGTTTACCAAAGGAGCATCGCCGCTATCTGTTTCATGTCAACGCTGGTGAAGTTTTGTTACCGGAAGTAATCGCACAAAGCCAATGGAATTTTGTCGCGATCGCAATCGAACCTACCCAATTATGCCAGATGTCAATGGTTGATTTGGTTAAGGGAATCGCGGCGGCTGACTCTCAAGCCATAGAACTTTTAGAAGGTTGGGTAAATCATTTAGGACAATCTCTTAGCGCCCAGCAGACAGTTTTGACTACGCCATTAAACCTTGTGCAGACATTAGGGCGGGATTTTTCATTATCGCCTGGTGAGACGCTACAGGGAAGGCAGCAAACACTTCTATGGGTGAAGTTGCAGCAAGGCAATACTCACTGGATGGGAGTTGAGGAATTAACGTTGAATTCTACCTCGCCAGCGTTTCCACTCACGAGTGATATGTGGCTGGAGGCAGAAGATGCAGTTATCGGACAAGTGTTAACAACGGCAGATTTAGAAAATTCCGAGGAAGTTTTGGCAGGTTTAGCCAGTTTGCATACTTATTTCTTTCACTACTTCAGTTTGCTGGCAAATAAAGAAGCAGAGGTAGAATTCCGGCAGTTTCAGGAACGCGAACAATTTAATCAGCAAGTAATAGAGGGGGCACTCTCTGACTTAGCAACAGTATTGCAGCCACAGCAGGAGGCAGTTTTTTCTCAGGAAGGGCCGCCCTTATTGGTAGCATTTGGGGCAGTTGGGCGATCGCTGGGAATAGAGATTCGTCCACCAGCAGAGGATTTGAATTCTATTAAAGACCCTGTAGCCGCGATCGCACAAGCATCGCAAATTCGTATCCGCCGGATAACTTTAGCAGATGGCTGGTGGGATCAAGACCAAGGCGCGATGTTAGCTTATACTCAGTTGGAACGGCCAGTGGCGTTGTTACCTACAGCTAATCGAGATTATGTCATCTTTGACCCCGTAGCGCGGACTCGAATATCTGTAAATGAATCAATAGCAAAAACACTGTCACCATTAGCCTACGTTCTGTATCGACCGTTACCCCAAGTTGCGCTCAAAGCCATTGATTTACTGCGGTTTGGGGTTAAGGGTTATGAAAAAGACATTGCCAGTATTTTAGTGGTAGGGCTACTAGGCACAATATTGGGAATGGTTGCACCACAAGCAACAGCAATTTTAATCAATAATGCCATTCCAGATAGCGATCGCGCAATGCTTTGGCAGATCGGATTGGTGATGTTTGCAGTCGCCTTTGCACAGTTAGCTTTTCAAGTTGCCCAAAGCATTATTACCCTACGAGTTGAAAGCGCCACTGATAGCATATTACAGCCAGCCATTTGGGATCGGTTACTCAGATTAAGTCCTAGCTTTTTTCGTCAGTATACTTCTGGAGATTTGGTTAACCGCGTCATGGCGGTGAGGGAAATTCATCAAAAACTTAGCGGTGCTACCCAAAGAACGTTGTTGAGTGGAGTTTTTGCCCTATTTAACTTGGTGCTGATGTTTATTTACAGTTGGCAACTAGCGTTTGTGGGCGTGGGTTTAGCAATATTTGCCACTGTGGTTACGACTGTTGCAAGTTTCCTCTTGGTAAAGAAATCGAAAAAAGAGCAAGAACTCAATGGTGCAATTCAGGGACTCACGGTACAACTAATCAACGGTGTTGCCAAACTGCGAGTGACAATGGCAGAAGAACGCGCATTTGCAGCTTGGGCAAAAAAGTACAGCCAGCAGATCCGACTGAAGGCGAGTTGGCAAGAGATTAAAGATGGTATTTCTGTATTTAACGAAGCACTTCCTTTGGTAAGTTCGATACTGCTGTTTGGGTTTGCCATGCTGTTGATGCAGACACGCCTCACACTGGGTACATTTGTTGCTTTTAACTATGCTTTGACGATTTTTATCAAAGGAGTAATTGACCTGAGCAATACTGTATCGGAAATTTGGAGTATTGTACCAATCTGGGAACGAGCAAAACCGATTTGGCGATCGCAGCCGGAATATGATTCAACCAAGGTTAACCCCGGTAAATTAAGCGGTCGCATTGCCCTAAATCGTGTCAGCTTTCGCTACTCGGAAAATGGCAGCTTAATCCTCAATGATGTCAGCCTCCATGCCGAACCAGGGGAATTTGTTGCGATCGTTGGGTCTTCTGGAAGTGGAAAATCAACGATATTGCGGTTGTTATTGGGCTTTGAAACTCCATTGACAGGGAGCATCTATTATGATGGCAAAGATTTAGCAGAGATGGAACTCCAAGCTGTGCGAAGACAGTTAGGAGTGGTACTGCAAAATGGTAAAATCGGTACAGGCTCGGTTTTTGATAACATCACCGCTGGAGCTTTAGTTTCCCTAGAAGAAGCTTGGTCAGCCGCACAAATGGCAGGTTTTGCTGATGATATCAAGCAAATGCCAATGGGGATGCATACGATCGTCGCTGAGGGTGGGAGTAATCTTTCCGGTGGACAACGGCAAAGATTATTGATTGCGCGATCGCTTGTTTCCAAGCCTAAAATTATCTTGATGGATGAGGCGACCAGCGCCCTAGACAATCGCACCCAGGCAATTGTGACTGAAAGTTTAGCTAAGTTAAATGCTACCAGAGTAGTGATTGCCCATCGCCTCAGCACGATTCGTAATGCCGATCGCATCTATGTGATTGACGCTGGTCATGTCGTACAGGTAGGTAATTTTTCAGAATTGATTGCCCAATCAGGGTTGTTTGCCAGACTGGTAGCTCAACAGTTAGAAGCAGGGTGGTTTCATACGAAAAAAGAAAAATAGATAAGTCTTGATTTCTCATTTTGTGGCATGGCTTTTACCCCACTTCCATTCCTCTCCCCGAAAGGTCAAGAGGCTTTGAAACCCAGTTTTAGTTTTTCTCTGCTTGTATGAAACCACCCTGATAGCTCAACAGTTAGAAGGGGTAGAGGACTTTATCTTCTTTTGTTTTCAAAATGAGAATTGCTGGTGAGAAATCCGGGCTATTAATTCAAGACCTCACTATGCAATTCTTCGAGGTACGCTCTTGAAAATACAAAAAATTGTGAACCTTAGAAAAATGACTACAGCACATCTTTGTCTGACATTTAATCTAAAAATCTTATATATAAAAAATAATATAAATAATAAAAAACTTTTTCTTTTAAAGAATATTAAAACCTAGTATTTTTTTCTTTTAAAGAATATTAAAACCTAGTATTTATTAGGACTTACACACTCTACAAAATAACTATGATGTGTACCAACGAAAATCCGTTGTTTTAGGCTATTGGCTACTAGCTTTAGATCAGTAGCGATCGCTGGCTAATGGTGAAAAAATCAAACTTGAATGGCTGAAAATCCATATTCACATTTAATTGTTTCTGTCAACATGTAAGTTTTGTAATAGTAAAATTACATCATATAAATAACTTATTCACCCAGTAGAATAGTATGTATAAATTAAGTAAAATAACACTAGTTTTACTAGTAATAATACTGACTGTAAAATTAGTTAGCTACAAATTAGATGAAGTATTACGTTAACTTACAGAAAAATCTTATGAAAGTTAACCCTGTATAAATACTTAGCAGTACTCAAAATTAATAAAAATTTTCTGAACATATTTCTTAATAAAATAAGGGTTGTATTCAGTGAAACTATTGATATTCTCTAAGAAGTCAAAGATTGATGGAATGAATTTTTCATTCCAGGTAATTGACGTTAGTTCAACTTAGTTAAGAGGACAAAAACAATGGCAAATTCACTTTTTACTGAACTCTCAGCTTGTGAAGCAACCAGTCTTGTAGGCGGCCGCTCTGCATTTGCTTTTGGTACTTTCTTCACCCGGGCTGTAAGTAACCAAGGTTTTACTGAAACCAATGGTGGCGTTAGCAACGTTGCTACCGTGGACGGCGATAATTCAGAATCTGTCTCTGAGGGAGGTAGTTCCGCGTTTGCTGGAGAAGATTAGTTCTGCCTCGGATACATTAGGTGACTTCTTAATATTAGAAGTTAACTGTCATTACTAGAATTGAGCTCAAACTAGTTAGTTAAATAGAGAACTCCTTGAAGGCTAGCTTAGCTAAAAATGAAAGCTTTCAACGATTTCTTTCTTAAAGGGGTTGCCACAAATTAGCCAACCCCTGTTTTTTATCTGAAAAAATCTGTTCAAAATGGTTAGTTAAATATAGAATTCGCTGAAGGCTAGCTCAGTTAAAAGTTAAAAAGTCTTCAGCTATTTTTCTCTCTAAACAGAGTTAACACTATTTAGATAGACCATGTTTTTAAGCTCAAAATAAATCTGTCAAAATGGCACCATCGCTCCAGTTTTGTCATTGATATTACTTCCGGCCACTGACTAAGGTTGCTTGAAGCAACAAGTGATTTTGAAAGGAAAACAAACAGTTTTAGTTCAAATGAAATATCAGGTTGTGCGACAGCATAGTGAAGAAGATTGCGGAGCTGCTTGTCTGGCTGCCATTGCCAAACATTATGACCGTACTTTTACCATCAACCGCATCCGGGAAGCGGTAGGCACTGGGCAACTAGGAACAACATTGCTGGGTCTGCAACAGGGAGCAGAGGCACTAGGTTTCAATGCTCGCACAGTCAGAGCATCAACTGAAATAGTAGACCGGATTAAGGAAGCGCCACTGCCAGCGATCATTCACTGGAAAGGCAACCACTGGGTTGTTTTGTACGGGCAGCGGGGCAGGAAATATGTAATTGCTGATCCAGCCACGGACATCCGTTATCTCTCCAGAAAGGAGTTGATGGAGGGCTGGAAAAATTGGGTGATGCTTTTACTGGAGCCAGACTCGATCCGCTTTTATACTCAAAACGACGAGCAAGTTAGCGGTTTTGGGGGATTTCTCAAGCGCGTATGGCCTTATCGAGCTATAGTCTTTCAGGCTATGCTCGGCGCCCAAGTTATTGGTCTGCTATCTTTAGCTTACCCTTTCCTGATCCAAATCCTGACAGATGAAGTGCTAGTTCGAGGTGATACAGGGCTGCTCAACGCTGTAGCAGTCACTGTTGTGATCATGAACCTTATCAGCAGTAGTCTCAGACTCGTTAACTCTAACCTGATTGCCAATTTTGCCCAAAAAATTGAGTTAGGGCTAGTTCTGGAATTTGGACGACAAATCCTGCGATTGCCGCTAACATACTATGAAGCCCGTCGCAGTGGCGAAGTCGTGAGCCGACTGCGAGATATTCAACAGATTAATCAGTTAGTCTCACAATTGGTCGTGAGTTTACCTGCTCAGTTTTTTACTGGGGCTGTTTCTTTTGGTTTCATGCTGTTCTACAGTGTGAAACTGACGCTAGTTGCCATCGCGATCGCCGCTGTGATGACAGTATCCACGGTTGTTTTCCAGCCTACACTTCAGCAAAAAGTTCGTAGTGTATTGGTCTTGGCAGCAGAAAACCAAGGCGTTCTCGTTGAAAGCTTTAAAGGTGCATTAACACTAAAAACCACGACCGCCGCTCCCCAATTCTGGCAAGAATTCCAGAGTCAATTCGGTCGCCTAGCGAATCAAACATTCCGCACGATTCAAATTGGCATTATCAACAACACCTTCTCTGGATTAGTTTCTGGTATTGGCAGCGTTGCCTTACTCTGGTTTGGTAGCATGTTGGTTATTAGCAAGGAATTGAGTATCGGTCAACTGCTTGCCTTTAACGCTATGAACGCTAATTTTCTAGCCTTTATAGGTACTTTAATCGGACTTGTGGATAGATTTACACGGACTCAAACTGCTATCCAGCGTTTAATAGAAGTTATTGACTCCACACCGGAAAATCAAGGCGATACCCAAAAGCCCTTGGCTACACTTCCTGGCAATGCTGACATCACTTGCACAAATCTAAACTTTCACTACCCTGGCAGAACTGAGTTATTAGAAAATTTTTCTATTACACTCCCTGGCGGTAAAGTAATTGCCCTGATTGGTAAATCAGGCTGTGGTAAAAGTACCCTTGCTAAAGTGATTGCGAGTTTGTATCCAATACAGTCTGGCAATATTCGTATTGGACTATATAACCTGCAAGATTTATCCTTAGATAGCCTCCGGCGACAAATCGTTCTTGTTCCCCAAGAACCCCACTTTTGGAGTCGCTCAATTATTGAAAACTTTCGCTTAGGTTCTCCGCACGTCACCTTTGAGCAAATTGTCAATGCTTGCCAAATTGCCGAGGCTGACGACTTTATCAGTAAACTCCCCGACAAATATCAAACCGTCTTAGGTGAATTTGGCTCAAATATTTCTGGCGGGCAACGCCAACGACTGGCGATCGCCAGAGCGATAGTTACTGATCCGCCAATCCTAATTTTGGATGAATCAACGGCTGGACTCGATCCAGTGAGTGAGGCGCAAGTACTAGGTAGGCTCCTATCTCATCGGCAGGACAAAACCACTATTCTGATTAGCCACCGCCCCAGAGTGATTAATCGTGCTGATTGGATTGTGTTAATGGATCAAGGTAGGTTGCAACTCCAAGGCTCTCCAGAGGATCTACGCTCTAAGGGTGGAGATCACTTAGACTTCTTGACCCCTTGAAAACAGCTTGCTCCTAAAAGCGCCAAACGCAGCACTTGGATAGCCGAACTCCCGTTCAAAGACAAAAATAATGGAAATCGGTTTATTTGTCTTGGGATCAGATGGCTCATATAAATTTAGCAATCGGTAATTCAAAATCTGGAATTCGTTGATCCATGATTCCAGGGTTCTGAAATACCAAGGAGCAGGGTAAAAGGGTTGATCTGCATTTGGTTGCCATGAAGTTTCGCGCCACCCATTGGAATATGTAGAGTCACCGCAAGCAATTATTGGATGAAGTGTTTGAATGATTATTTTGCCTTTGTTTTCTAACAGGGTATGACCTGCCTTAGCGATCTCATCAAGAGCGCATTCGCCTAGAATTGAAAAGTTGCAAATCAAGCAAGAGAAATAGTTAATTGTGCTAAATCTTTGTGATGCAAGATCCGAGTACGAACAGACAACAAAGCGAGAATCACCACTATCCTTTGCTGTCTCAATGAGATCGGCGCAAAAATCAACACCCCAGCCATCAATTCCTAAAGAAAAAAGCTGTCGAGACAACCATCCCTCACCGCATCCAATATCTAAGAATGTTCTGGGATTAAGTTGGGTTATCGCTTTAACTATAGCGGCATCTGTGGCGATCGCACGGCTTTCAATTTGTTTATTACGAACTGCTTGTGTCCATAATTTAGCATTCATCTGCCATGAGTCAAGGATTCGTTTTTCATTTTCGTCCATAAACACCGCTCAAATAGCACGAACAATCTTCTTTTTTAAAACATAAGCGATAATGCAGCCAGATGCAGGATTTTTCGAGTTTAATAGACAATCATATCATTAGTAATTGCAACGCTATGTTAATTAATGAATTAAGAAATATTAATTTGATTATCTTTCCTGACTGGTCTAATTTAGAAACTGCGATCGCAGAAGACTTAACGAATGTTCTCAGAACTCTTTTCACACATCCAGCTAGACAAGATATAACACTACTAATTTACAGCCAAAGTTTAGCGAATGAACTACAAGATAATGCTAACTCATTACTTTTTGAGACAGTTCTGAAACTTAGTTTAGAAGAAGCTGTCTCGGAAGACCTGAATGTAGGGCTGACGGGTCAGTTAACTACCGAAGAATGGTCTATTATTAAATCATTAATTAATTTTTGTATCCCAATTGATCGCGAAGATTGCTACATTATCCAGCAGCCAGAAATTGCACAAATTCCTAAATGTGATTTGTCAGAAATTGAACAGCCAACTATTTATGAAGCGTCTCGGCTAGAATCTTGGCACAGATGGGGTGACTATTTCGCAGATAGTGAATCACCTGAAAACGCTATCTCATATTACAGCAAGTATTTATCTAGTTGTCCGCACCAAATTAAATATTATTTGAAGTTAAGTGATGTTTTGTATAAAACTGGTCAGATGCCAGCGGCTATTACAACATTGCAAAATGGTATTAGCAATTGCCCTCAAGCAGAAGAACTCTATTACTGGCTGATTATTCGTCTAAAGCAAAGCCAGAACTATCTAGAAGCTCGTAACTTCGCTCAACAGGTTACAGAGAAGTTTCCTGAAAACTACGTATTTAAGATGTTGAGCTATCTGATGCTGCCAGAAACTTATCATACTCCTCAAGAAATTGATACCTATCGAGCCTGGTTTCAAGATGGGCTGAAAAAATTGATTCAAGAAATAACCATGAATAGCCCAGATGAACAGAAAAAAGCTTTCATGGGAATCAGCCATCATACAAACTTTTTTCTTGCATATCAGGCAAAAAATGACCTGGTATTACAGCAGCAATATGGACAGCTAGTTCACAAAATTATGGCGGCAAATTATCCGCAATGGAGTCAGGTGCATCCAATTTCTTCTATTAGTAACAATCGAAGAATTAAAATTGGCTATCTTTCCTATTTTTTATGTAGTTGGAGTGGAACAGTTTTGTTCTTAAACTGGCTTAAATATGCAGATAATCAAAATTTTGAAATTTATTCATATCACATCGGGCATCAAATTGATGCTGCTACTCAATTATTTCATTCTCATAGTACGAAGTTTTATCATTTGCCGAATAATTTAGAACAGATTTGTCAGCAAGTTATTGACGATCGCCTTGATGTGTTAATTTTTCCAGAATTAGGAATGGATGCCACCACATTATGCATTGCTGGACTGCGTTTAGCACCGATTCAATGTATGGCTTGGGGGCAACCTGTAACTTCTGGATTGCCCACCATTGACTATTTTTTATCTAGCGAACTGATGGAGCCTGTGAATGGCCAATATCACTATACCGAAAGCCTTGTACGTTTGCCTGGTGTTGGGATTTCCTATCCGACGATCGAAGTTGACTCAGTTAGCCGCAACCGATTATTTTTTGGATTACGAGAAGATGCGATCGTCTACATTTCTAGTCAAGCTGCTTATAAATATTTACCGCAGTACGATTACGTTTATGCAGAAATTGCCCGTCAAGTTCCCAATGCTCAGTTTATGTTCCTTCGCTCTGGGATTTCTCAAGAACGTCTGAAACGGGCATTTGCGGCTGTCGGTTTAGATAGTCTTGACTATTGTGTATTCTCTCCTGTCCTACCGCGTGATGATTACTTTGACTTGCTTTCTTTGACAGACATTTATTTAGATACCTTCGACTGGGCGGGTGGTAACACAACACTGGATGCGATCGCCTGTCATTTACCAATCATCACTTGTCCTGGTGAGTTTATGCGGGGGCGTCATTCTTATGGTTTTTTGCAAGCGATCGCTGTAACACAGACAATTGCAGATGATACCTCGCAATATATTCAAATTGCAGTGCGATTAGCCGGAGATATTGATTGGCGATACTCAGTTCGTGAAGCCCTAAAACTCTCAAGCAAGGTTCTGTTTGATAATCCCACTGCTACCCAAAATTTAGAAGCATTCATCAAACAGGCGATCGCGTTGAAAAACTAAAGCAAGTATATTTTGCCTAAAGCAAGTATATTTTGCTTTACTTGAGTAATATTCAAAGGCAATGAAAGTCGAAAATGAAACGTCCAAATCGCCTTGCTTGGATGGGAGCGATCGCTTGTGCAATTGAGTGATGTTATGTGTGTTAAATAGCCATAATATCCCCGTTAAACCCTCGTGCAAAGAAGGTTTAGGTAGCTTTTGATTATCGTTGTAGTTGCCATGTTCAGCATGATAACTACAACGAGTTTAACCTTTTGTATTACCGAAAATGATAATTTCCTCTGCCCTTAGCAATGTGTCAGCGATCGCGAGGATTTTATATCATGTCCGCATAATTAGTTACGATTCCCATAGTCATTGCACCCCACCCCCAACCCCTCCCGAAGAGCGGGGAGGGGAGACAAAGCACAGCTTTGGCGGGGTGGGGTTCTTCGGGTTTAATAAGTGATTAAGCGAACATGGTATTACTTAGTTCGCTTTCGTTAGGCAATGACAGTAATATTTGCACTAGTAAGCGCTACCTGATTCGAGAACTGGGCTATCTGAACTTGTGCAGCACTACCAACCCCATCTTTATCAAAGAATAGGTTCCCTGTAGTTCGATCGTAGATAAAGCGATCGCCTGCAATTGTCGCACTAGTCCCAAGTCGGAATAAGCTTGAATCCAGTACCGTATCCTGAGATTGGCTCAGTGCAAATTCTGTCTTAGAAACGAAGATAGTATCATCTCCAACAGTAAAATCAGTAATAGTGTCATAGCCTCCAGTGCGAGTATCAGCCAGGTTGAAGCTATCTCGACCAATTCCACCAGTCAACATATCTCGACCAACTCCACCAGCGAGTACATCGTCACCTGCACCACCAAGCAAGGTGTCATTGCCTGAGTTACCAAAAAGGCGATCGTTGCCATCAACTCCATTCAAGATGTTAGCGCCAGTATTTCCCGTCAGGATGTTATTAAGGCTGTTACCAGTACCATTGATTGCTGAAGTTCCACTCAGGGTCAAGTTTTCTAGGTTATTTCCCAACACCCAACTCACTGAAGACTTAACTAAATCTGTGCCTGCATTTAAACCTTCAGTAACAGTATCGCTAAGGTTGTCTACAGTATAAATGTCATTGCCAACTCCACCGTCAAGACTATCAATTCCCGCACCTCCATCTAAGCTATCGTCACCCGCACCACCCAACAAGGTGTCATTGCCAGAACCACCAATTAGGCTATCGTTGCCATCAACTCCATTCAAAATATTAGCGGCACTATTTCCTGTGAGAATGTTATTAAGGTTGTTACCAGTACCATTGATTGCTGAAGTTCCAGTCAGAATCAAGTTCTCTAGGTTATTTCCCAACACCCAACTCACCGAAGATTTAACTAAATCTGTGCCTGCATCTAAGCCTTCAGTAACAGTATCACTAAGGCTGTCTATGATGTAAATATCATCGCCGACTCCACCATCTAAGCTGTCATTGCCAACTCCACTATCCAAGGTGTCATTGCCTGCACCACCCAACAAGGTATCATTGCCGTCACTACCAATCAGGCTATCATTGCCATCAACTCCATTCAAAGTGTTAGCGGCAGTATTCCCAATTAAGATGTTATTAAGGCTGTTACCAGTACCATTGATTGCCAAGCTTCCAGTTAGGGTCAAATTTTCCAGGTTATCTACCAACACCCAACTCACCGAAGACTTAACTAAATCTGTGCCTGCATTTAAAGCTTCAGTAATCGCATCGTTGAGGTTGTCTACGATGTAAGTGTCATTGCCGATTCCACCATTGAGACTATCTGCTCCCAAACCTCCATCTAAGGTGTCATTGCCTGCACCACCCAACAAGGTATCATTGCCGTCATCACCAATCAGGCTATCATTGCCATCAACTCCATTCAAAGTGTTAGCGGCAGTATTCCCAATTAAGATGTTATTAAGGCTGTTACCAGTACCATTGATTGCTGTGCTTCCAGTTAGGGTTAAGTTCTCCAGATTAGCTCCCAACACCCAACTCACAGAAGACTTGACTAAATCTGTGCCTGCACTGGCAGATTCAATAATAGTGTCGCCGATGCTGTCCACAGTATAAGTGTCATTGCCTTTACCACCAATGAGACTGTCATCTCCTGTACCACTATCTAAGAAATCATTTCCATCGCCGCCATCGAGGGTGTCGTTATCACCTAGTGCGTTGAGCGTGTCATTGCCTAGCAATCCTGAGATAATATCCTTGTTCGCCGTACCAGTCAGGTTATCTGCAACTGAAGTACCAGTAATTTCATTCGGAAATTGACTAATCGTATTAGCCACTGTTAATGCAAAGATATCGCTGACAGTTGCCGTTCCATCACTGGCTATAACTTTGATGTTGAGGCTACCAACGTTGTTATTTGTGGGAGTACCACTAAAGGTAGTGCCGTTGAAAGTTAACCAAACAGGAAGTGGATTACCATTTTCCAAAGTTGCGGTGTAAACGAGATTATCTCCCGCATCCACATCACTGAAGGTATTTGCTGGCACCACAAAGCTAAAGGCAATGTCTTCTGTAGCTGTTTGGTCTGCGATCGCATTACTCACAACCGGAGCATCATTGGTATTAGCGATCGCCAAATCAAACACACTACTGGCGCTAGCTCCATCCTTATCAGTTGCGGTAACTTTGAGGCTGAGGTTGCCCACATTTTGATTTAATGGCGTGCCGCTAAAAGTGCGCGTGGTTGGATTAAAGCTTAACCAGGTAGGTAATGGATTGCCGTTACTGAGGCTAGCAGTATAGGTCAGGGTGTCGCCTGCATCGACATCGCTGAAGGTGGTTGTTGGTACGGTAAAGTTGAAGATCGCATCTTCTGTCGCTGTTTGGTCAGCAATAGTACCTAACGCTTTTGGGGCATCGTTAATATTATTGACTACGATTGCGATCGCTTTTTCGTAGAATAAACCACCCTCATCTGTGGTACGTACACGGATGTTGTAGCTATTCTTGGTTTCGTAGTCGGGTGAAGCGTTGATACGTAACTGGTTACCGACAATCGTGAAGGCGCTGTTATCGTTGGTGTCTGTACCCGAAACTAGGGTGTAGGTGTGGGTGTTGTCTCCATCGGCATCAACGGTACTAAAGTTGCCAATTACTGTGTTGCCAGGAACATTCTCGTTAACACTACTGGCACTTAGACTCATGTCAGTGGGCGTACTGTTGAGGTCAAGCTTAAAAAGTTCCAGCCCAGTGTTACCATTGTCAGCAACAAAGTAGAGTTTGCCATCAACGTAAGTTAGGTTGGTGGGATTAGAGCCAGGTAAGCCAGGGTAGATATCGTTAACGCGGACAGTACCAGCCTCAGTGCCATCACTCTTCCACAGTTCATTGCCCCCACTGCTGTCGGTGGCAACAAAGTACAACGTGCCGTTGACATTCGTTAGATATGTTGGGTTAGAGCTACCCGTGCCAGTATAAATATCCTTAACGCGGACGGTACCAGCCTGAGTACCATCACTCTTCCACAGTTCATAACCTCCAGTGCTATCAGTGGCAACAAAATACAGCATACCGTTGACATTCGTCAGATTTTGTGGGTGAGAGCTACCTGTACCAGAGACAATATCCTTGACGCGGACAGTACCAGCTTCGGTGCCATCACTCTTCCAAAGTTCAGTGCCCCCAGTGCTGTCGGTTGCTTTGAAGTACAGTGTGCCGTTGACATTTGTTAGATATGCTGGGTTAGAGCTACCTGTGCCAGTATAAATATCCTTGACACGGACAGTACCAGCTTCAGTACCATCACTCTTCCAGAGTTCATAGCCACTACTGCTGTCACGAGCAACGAAGTACAATGTCCCATTGACATTCGTTAGAAAGGTCGGACTAGAGCCAGCCGTACTAGGATAAATATCTTTGACGCGCACAGTACCAGCCTGGGTGCCATCACTCTTCCACAATTCCTCACCACCACTGGTGTCGCTGGCAACAAAGTAAAGTGTGCCGTTGATATTTGTCAGATATTTAGGGGAAGAACTACTTGTACCACTATAAATATCCTTAACACCGACAGTACCAGCTTCAGTGCCATCACTCTTCCACAGTTCATAACCCCCACTGCCGTCGGTAGCACTGAAGTACAATGTGCCGTTGACATTCGTCAGATATTGCGGAATAGAGCCACTTGTGCCAGGATTAATATCCTTGACGCGCACAGTACCAGCCTCGGCAAATATGTCTAATTTTATACTTAATTTATATAAAGCTCATTTGCTTTAGTTAATATAAGCACTCCACATCAACCAATATCGATACGGATATGAACATAACCCGTTGGAAGGAATGAAAGAGAAATCTTGGTGGTTGTCTCGATTCAACTTAGCCGATCCTCGTAAATTAGTGTTTGTGTAGCGTGTCCTAAAGGACAAAGTATTGATAAAGTTAATTATATTTTTGACTTTGCCTGAAAAATAAGTAAGTATTAACAGTGATATTCAAAGGCTATGAAAGTCGAAAATGAAACGTCCAAATCGCCTTGCTTGGATGGGAGCGATCGCACTCGCTGCGATCGTTTTACTTAGTTTGTTTGCGGCTCCCAATAATACTAAAATTAACGCTGGCTCTACCTATAACCGTAACTCTGATGGCTATGGTGCTTGGTACGCTTTTATGCAACAACAGGGAATTTCTATCAAGCGTTGGCAAAAGCCTTTTAGTGATATTCAGCCAGAGAACAGCCCAGTTACTCTGCTACAAGTAGGCGGCTATCCTAGAGAAACCACACTAGATAGTCAAGAGCGGGAATGGGTAGAGAAAGGGAATACTTTGGTAATTTTGGGTGCAAAGGCGCGGGTTACAGAAGCGGAGTTTAGCACTATGCAAAAATCTCCTGAAGGTGATATTAAAATTGATACACGTAGACGATATAAAAAAGCTAACTCTCAGCAAGTTAATTTAGGCGATCGCTTTGGTGCTGTTGTCTGGAAAGAAAATTACAAAAAAGGAAAGGTGATTTTTTCTACCACTCCTTATTTAGCTGCCAACGCCTATCAAGATTATTTAAGTAATTTCAAGTATTTAGCTAGTTTAGTTACTGAAAAAAGTAACACAGTCTTAGTCGATGAATACATCCACGGCTATAAAGATGCCGATGTCAGGAAGAAAGAAAACGAAGGAGATTTATTTAGCTTTTTTGCTAAAACTCCTTTACTGCCAATATCGATCCAGGTAGGTATCCTGCTATTAGTGCTAGTTTGGGCGCAGAATCGCCGCTTTGGTAAACCAGTAGCTTTAGATACACCAGTTGTAGATAATAGCGAAGCATACATCCAAGCTTTAGCTGGGGTGTTGCAGAAAGCTGATACCACCGACTTTGTTGTTGAAATGGTGGGTAAACAAGAACAACTAGAACTCCAAAAAGCCTTGGGATTAGGGCAAATACTATTAGAACGTCAAGCCTTGATCGATTTCTGGATGGAAAAAACAGGTGCAAGTGCAGCCGAACTAGATGCAGTTTTAAAGCTACAATCTCGCAAAAAACCCATCAGTGAACGAGACCTGTTAAGCTGGTTGGGAAAATGGCGAAGCATTAGATTAATTCGTAATTCGTAATTCGTAATTCGTAATTATTTTTTTGGGCGATGCTGAATTCAGGGATGATTCATGTGGGGTGGGCATCCTGCCCGCCCAGAAATACAAGGGACGGGCAAGATGCCCATCTCACAAAAATAGTAAAATTATCCCGCAAATATGCAACCCTTTTTTTGGAATTGTACTCTGCGTTGGTTATTTATCAATAAAAAATATGAGTGAAACACATCCTATTTTAATTCGTCTTGGTCAAGGTCTTAATCAAATAATTGTCGGACAATCTAGCTTAATACAGCAACTCTTAGTAGCACTGCTAGCGGGTGGGCACGTAATTTTAGAAGGAGTGCCGGGAACTGGGAAAACTCTACTCGTAAAAGTGTTGGCGCAGTTAATTCAAGGAGATTTTCGCCGGATTCAATTAACACCAGATGTTTTACCTTCAGATATTACTGGTACTAATATTTTTGACTTGAATAGCCGCAATTTCACTTTGAAAAAAGGGCCAATATTTACTGAAGTATTGCTAGCAGACGAAATCAACCGTACTCCACCCAAGACACAAGCGGCGCTGCTAGAAGCAATGGAAGAAATGCAGGTAACACTGGATGGTGAAAGTTTGCCTTTACCAGATTTATTTTGGGTAATTGCAACCCAAAACCCCCTGGAATTTGAGGGTACTTATCCTTTACCAGAGGCCCAGTTAGACAGATTTTTATTTAAGCTGATGGTAGATTACCCCGATAAAGCTGCTGAAAAGCAAATGTTACTCAATCGTCAGGCGGGTTTTGCAGCACGACGTTTAGATATTAGCCGTTTGAAACCAATCGCAACAGTAGCCGACATTTTGCAAGCACGACAAGCAGTCAAAGAAGTTAAAGTATCAGAAGCGATCGTAGATTATTTGTTGGCATTGGTGACAATATCGCGCCAATATCCTGATTTAACTTTGGGTGCATCACCCCGCGCTACCGGTGCTTGGTTGCAGACATCTCAAGCATTAGCGTGGTTAGCGGGAAGAGATTTTGTAACGCCAGATGATGTAAAAGCAGTTGCATCACCGTTGCTACGTCATCGTCTCATCTTAAAACCAGAAGCGATGCTGGATGGTTTACAAATGGATGCGGTAATTGCGTCGGTAATTAATCAAGTACCAGTTCCAAGGTGAAAAAATTAAACCTCTAACGTAAATCCCCCTTCTCCCAAAATTGGGAGAAGCGAAGTTGTTTCACCAAGACATAGCGATCGCCATCACAACATTACTGATAAAATATCGAAAATGCGAGAACTTTACCCAGCGATCGAGCCTTACTTAGAAGGTAGTTTACAAGTTTCCGACCTTCATACTATCCATTTTGAAGAGTCAGGAAACCCCCAAGGTCAACCCATCGTTTTGCTGCATGGGGGCCCTGGTGGCGGATGTCCAGCTTTTTATCGGCAATATTTCCACCCAGAAAAATGGCGGTTAGTAATGTTTGACCAGCGCGGTTGTGGTCAAAGTACTCCCCATGCTGAATTACGAGAAAACACCACTTGGGATTTAGTTAGTGATATCGAAAAACTGCGCCAACATTTAGGTATAGAAAAGTGGGCGGTCTTTGGTGGTAGTTGGGGTAGCACTTTGTCGTTAGCTTACAGTCAAACCCATCCCTCTCGCTGCACAGGATTAATTCTGCGTGGGATCTTCATGCTGAGGCAAAAAGAGTTGCGCTGGTTTTACCAAGAGGGTGCTAGCTATATTTTTCCTGATGCTTGGGAAGAATATCTCAAACCAATTCCCATAGATGAACGTGATGATTTAATCGCAGCATATTACAAACGTTTGACCAATCCAGATTTAGAAATTCAATTAACAGCAGCGCGTGCTTGGTCAATTTGGGAAGCTAGTACTAGTAGACTTTTCTTCGATCCTGAACTCATGCAAAAGTTTGGCGAGAGTGAATTTGCTTCCGCTTTCGCACGTATTGAATGCCATTACTTTATGAATAAGGGATTTTTGGAAACAGAAGATCAATTACTCTTAAATGTAGACTGTATCCGCCATATTCCGGCTGTAATTGTTCAGGGACGCTATGATGTAGTCTGCCCAATGATATCAGCTTGGGAATTACATCGTGCTTGGCCAGAAGCAGAATTTATAGTGGTTCCTGATGCCGGACATTCGATGAGTGAACCAGGAATTTGCAGTGCTTTGATTGAAGCAACAGATAATATTTAATTCGCTTGAATAGCTAATAAAACTAGCTTATGCAAAACTCTAAACAAGAAATAAATGCCAGAGCTTCTATAGATTTAGAACAGCGAAGGAATTGGTATTCTCCCGTAGCTAATATTTATTACAACGCTAGACCACAATATCCAAAGCAACTGATTGAGCGGTCTGTCGTTTTAGCCCAACTTGACTCAGATGCATCGATTCTTGAAGTCGGTTGTGGTCCAGGAAATGCGACAGTAGCTTATGCTCAATTTGGTTTTTCAATGACGTGTATTGAGCCAAACCAAGATTTTTATCGTTTGGCACAACGCAACTGTGCAACCTATCCAAACGTTGCAATCCACAACACCTCATTTGAGGAGTGGGAACTGGAAGCAAAACAGTTCAATGCCGTTCTATCTGCTAATGCCTTTCACTGGATACCGTCAGAAATTCGCTATGCTAAGGCAGCGACGGCATTACGCGACAACGGCTTTCTCATCCTACTATGGAATCTCAGACCTGAACTGAAATATGAAGTTTACCAAGCGATTGAGGAAGTGTATCAAGTTTATGCTCCCTCACTTGTCCGCTATGAAGGTGCAGAAATTCAAGCGGAAATTTTGAGAGGGTTTGAACAAGACATTCTAGACTCTGGTTATTTTAAGAAATTAGTGACTGAGCAAATCGCGTGTGAGGTGACGTACAGCATCGATGACTTCTTTAAGCTATTAAGTACCATGAGCAGACTGGAGCCAAAGGCGAAGGAGTTGCTATTTGCACAATTGCGGGAAAAGCTAAGGAACTTTGGAGACAGTGTAAACCTCTCGTTTCTTTCTGCTGTTCACGTTGCCCGAAAAGATGGATAAGCTGTTGAATTCGTTATGTAATGATGCAGCAGAACAAGTCATTGGAGCGGACGTGCATAACCCTTGTAAATTTGGAAACTTATACTGTCTGTGAAGCATCAGTGTAAGTAGTTCACTACAAAAAAAGAAGATATGCGAATTCTAATTGTGGAAAGCAGTATGTTGTTGCTCCTAACTGCAATGACAACTGGCTGTGTCGGTTCTTCCTCTGTTACAAAACAGCCGCAAGCTTTGCCAGCAAGCACTGAACAGCCGACGAAAGAAGCTGTGTTGAGTTCAACACCTACACCGACTGCAAAACCTATAGAGCATTCTACCCCTGAAGCCACTACTGCCACAAATCCGACGCGCTGTGAAACTAGTCAATTGTCAGTGCGCCGAATTTCCGAAGATGCTGGCGTTGGGAATGTTGCACTTACCTACGCCTTCACCAATAACGGCTCATCTCCTTGCACCCTCTACGGTTATCCGGGATTGGGACTACTGGATGCAAAAGATCAACCTTTGCAGGGGATTAAAGTTATTCGCTCCAAGGACACTTACTTTTCGAGTAAGCAACCTCGACAACAAGTAACTCTAGCTCCTGGAAAACAAGCCTCATTTCAGATAGCTTACAACCACATTAGTTCCCCAGATCAAAACTGCCCAATGTCTAGTAAAATTCAAATCACACCTCCTAATGCTTACGAGCACTTTACCCTTACAGAACAAATCAAGCCTTGTACAGGCAAAGTTAGAGTGACTCGAGTACAAGCCGTTAACACTCAACCCTAGTAAATTTCTGTAATTTACTCAAATACCCAGAAAAAGCATAAATTTAATCAAAGCCTCTGATAAGTTCAGGATTGTACTCATCAAAAAGGTTAAAAATTTTATGGAAGGAATTGATGTTGCCGATCAAGATGGCAGAGTCGATTGGACGGCAGTAAAAAACTCTGGTAAAACTTTTGCGTTTGTCAAAGCTACAGAAGGAGCTAGCATTAAAGATTCTGCTTTTGCTCATCACTGGCAAACCATGAAAGCTGTTGGTCTAATTCGCGGTGCTTATCATTTCTTTCACCCCCATACATCTGACCCGGTTCAGCAAGCAAAGGAATTCTTAAAAACATTGGGCAAATTAGAACCGGGAGACTTACCACCAGTCATAGATATAGAGATAACTGACAAAGTAAATAGTCAAGCTGTAATTAATGCAGCCAAACAGTGGTTAGCAGAGGTGGAAAAAGCCCTTTTGCAACAAACAAAAAAACCAATCAAACCAATTGTTTATACCTTCCCCAGTTTTTGGGAACAACTTGGCAATCCATCTGATTTTGCTAGTTATCCTTTATGGATTGCCCACTACGGAACTAGGAACCCAACTATTCCTGGTGCTTGGCAAGGACAATACTTAATCCATCAATATGAAGGTGATATATCTGGTGTAACTGGTGTTAGTGGTCGAGCCGATTTGAATAGATTTAATGGATTGCAGTTAGGAGATTCTGGGCTAAGAGTAAAACAATTACAACAGCAATTAAAAGATATTGGCTTATATACTGATGCCATCGATGGGCGTTTTTCTGAGTCAGTTAAGAATGCAATTGTTAGTTTTCAAACATCTAAAAAATTGCAAGCTGATGGAATTGTCGGTATAAAAACTTGGGTAGCTTTGCTATGGATTTAAGTAAGTAGGTGTGAATAAACAAAGGTTTGCGATCGACGGTTCCAAACCTTTAATTAATTTTATATTGTATAAGATAGTTTGATTTATTGTGGTTATTACTTAACATCGTAATGAACAAAATTGAGATTCGACCTGGAAAAAACTTTTAAGGATTCGTTTGAGTGAATTAAACTTAACCCGTCTGATAGCTTTATTCACTTCTACCCACTGCCGTTTTCTTTTACTTACTTCTGGATAATCTTCACTCAGCATATCAACTGATAATAAATACATCTTGACGCAATAAATTTTGCCTTGTTTGCGGTACTTGTAAGTTCCCAGTTCATTTGCATCTACTTGCCCAATTATCCCTGCTTCTTCCCACGCCTCTTTGGCTGCGGAATCAGGTGGACTCATACCATTAGGAATATCTCCTTTGGGAATCACCCAGTGTTGAAAGTCACGAGTTGTAATTAGCAAGATTTCAACTTTACCATTGTTCACTCTGTAAGGAATTACCCCAGACTGTATAAACACTTTATTAGCTTTTCTACTCATGTAATTTACATCCTGTACGTCCTAGCTTTTTTGTACAATGTTTACTTCAGAAATTCTAGAGCTGATACCGGATAAATTTTGGTTAATCTTAAGTTATGAAAAGGTTAAAAGCAGATTTTTACTTATAAGAGTTAATTATCGAAATGGAATTCAGGAGTCAGGAGCCAGTATTCAGAATGAATTTTGTGCAACTAGCGGATAGCGTAAGGGTAGCAAGCTATTTATTCAAAAAATTTCTAGCATCAGTGTTTGAGCGGGTGATGATGGTTTTAATGCCGCAGTTACACTATTATCAGACTGGTTTTATCTTGAAGAGTCAGACCCCTATTTGTCAGTTGTATCCATAAAAGTTGTGGGTAATCTGAGCAACACTCTTGTTCAACTAACTGTAATAACTGTTCCCAAACTCTCATTGGCTAATCTATCTACTGCACACACGGCATAAGTTCCCGCTTGTTGGACGGTAGCGAATGTTGTGCCAGCAGATAAAATTCGTTGAATTGTCCAAGTATCGCCACTTAGTCGATAAAGTGTCCAGGAACGAACTGGCTGATTATCTCCAGGCTGCCAACTCAGTTTACGGTTATTAACTTGTAGTCCAATGGGTGGAGATGGTGGTGTTGTATCCTGCCAAGGCAAAGTCGGTGGTAAGGCAGGTTTGTTATACAGCAGACTTTGAAATTTATCAGCAATGCCCTGACTATTTTCTGTCAAAACACTGAGATTAAAGAAGATATTCCCCAGTGACAATCGTCCAGCTTGGCTACGACTAATTTTTACCTGCTTTTCAATCTCATCACTCTCGCGACTCTTGTTGCTTGGTTCTGTCAAATTGTTACCAGCATAAACGTGTCTTTGCTTTGTGTTTACCTGTGTCCACCACTGTAGCAACGCTGGATAACTTTGTTGTGGTTGGTCTGTGCGCCAGTAAAGTTGAGGAGCGATATAATCAATCCAGCCTTCTTCTAACCATTTTTTTGAGTCAGCATACAGCACATTGTAAGCATCCAATCCAGTAATACCAGCGGGTTGGCCGGGGCGATAAATCCCAAAAGGACTGATACCAAATTTAACGTCGGGTTTGGCTGTTTTAATCCCTTGCCAGAGGCGCTGTACCATTTTGTTAACATTGTCTCGTCGCCAGTCGCCAAGGCTGAGTGTACCACCAGCTGCTTTATATGCAGCATAGGTTTTATCATCGGGGAAAGACTGCCCTTCAATGGGATATGGATAGAAATAATCATCTAAGTGAATGCCATCAACATCGTAGCGCTTCACTACATCGAGAATTACATTATACGCTCTATCCTGAACTATTTTTAGTCCTGGGTCCATCCAGCGTTGTGTTTTCCACAAATAAACGCTTTCTGGATTGGTAGCTGCGATGTGGGGACGGACTGTTTTAGCTGGGTCGGTGGAAGTGCTAGCGCGGTAAGGGTTAAACCAAGCATGGAGTTCAAGGTTATGCTTATGACATTCTGCGATCGCAAACGCTAAAGGATCGTAAAATGGTTCTGGAGCTTTCCCCTGAGTTCCTGTAATCCAAGCACTCCAAGGCTCTAATCGAGATTCATACAAAGCATCTCCCTCTGGTCGCACCTGGAAAATCAGAGCATTGAAGTTTAGCGCTTGTAATTTAGTAATAATCTCGGTAAGTTCTGCTTTTTGTTGAGCAACAGAAAGTCCCGGTTTGGAAGGCCAATCACCATTCCACACAGATACTACCCATGCTCCCCGGAATTCCCGGCTATGATTTACCCTAACGCTGCCGATAGGTGTGGGCGTTGGTGTTGGTATCGGAATTGGTGTTGGAGTTGGAATTGGCGTTGGTGTTGGTATTGGCGTTGGTGTTGGTGTTGGAGTTGGTGTTGGAGTTGGTGTTGGAGTTGGCGTTAATATTGGCGGCTGTACTAAGTAACTAGAAGCAATTTTTTCTGCCTGACCTAAATACACCAAGGCTTGATAAATAATCACTGCCACATCTGCACGAGTAGCTGCGAGATTAGGATTGAGTAATTTAATATTTGGGAAACTAACCACCAATCCAGCGCTGGTGGCAATAGCTACATGATTTCTACCATACTCAGGAATCTGTACAGAATCCTGATAAATCTGTGAGAGTTTTGAGAGTAGGTCAGGTTTAACCTTGGTAGCAATTTCTAAGCCTGCTACCAAGGAAACTAAGACTTCTACCCTAGTAATTCGGTTAGCAGAACGGAAAGTTTTATCAGGGAACCCGCTAATAAATGCTTTTTCGTAAGCTGTTTTGATGGCTGCTGCTGCCCAATAATTCGTGGGTACATCAACAAAGGAAACATACTGCCGCTTCTTGGAAACTGTCCCAAATGCGCTGGCAATAATAGCGGCAAATTCAGCACGGGTAAGTGAATTATCGGGGCGATAAGTGCCATTAGGCAACCCACTGACAATACCGCGTTGGGCTAAGGCTGTAATAAATGAGCGTGCCCAATGGTTTTGAATATCCGAGAATGGAGTAGCAATAGATACCATTGTTAATTGCAGCTAGCTGGCCTTGATTTTGATTTCCTTTGTTAATTTAGCAATTTTGTTGGCGTAGGCATAGCCAGTGGTAGGCATCGCTGCTGCAATAGACTTATTGCATAAGTGGGGAAAAGGGGAAGGGTTAAAGGGTAAAGGTATGGAATTTTCCCAAACCCAGTAACCTTTAACCTTTCTCCAACCGGAAAGCAAAAGCTACTTTTGTAAGATGTTTAATGTCGTCTTGTAAACTTTGACTACTTAAGTTTGAGAATGGGAAATAGGGAAGGGGAAAGGGACTTATGTTAAAGGGGAAAAAACTTATCTTAGGGACTACCAAATAAAAAAATATACAACTTTTCTTGTGGGGTGGGCGTCTCGCCCGCCCGTAGAAAGGGGCGGACAAGATGTCCACCCCACAAGACTGGATAATTTATTTCTTGGTAATCCCTTACTATATCGAGCCTTCCAATCCTTTTCCCCTTACCCTTTCCCCTTTAACCGAGCAGTATTGCTCCCCCACTTCCCACTCTTATCTACTAAGTAGGATTTGCAGCTTCATTAGTAGGATTCGAGGTAGAACGCGCATTCAACGCCAGCATCACGCGGGAAGTGCCAGTGAAAATAATGCTGACACCAACTAGTGTACCCAGAAGCCAAGGTGCGTTGAAGGGCCACTGGAACCAAATCATTGCGCCTAAAACCAGCGTAATAATCCCATCACCGAGTATCCACGTCCAGTTTTCTTGTGGACGTAACTTGAATGCCAGAATTAACTCGAATGTACCTTCAGCCAGTAAAAAGCTACCAAGCAACAGAGTTAGTGTGAGTACACCTGTAAAAGGATAAACAAACAGCATAATGCCGGTGGCAATATAAAGCCCGCTCAAGAGAAGTTTCCAAATAAAACCTCCTTGCTGGCGGGTTTGAGTGGCATAAACTAGTTTTGTAAATCCGGCAAAAATCAAAATCGTTGCAATCCAAGTTTCGGTGAATAAGGTGGTGAAATTAGGTGCTGCGATCGCAATAACCCCTAAAATACTCAAGAGAACACCTGTTATCAGTGACCCATTCACATTTTTCTTAGTATCTCTAGTAACATCGGTTGTCATAAAAATCCCTTTCCTATTCTTAGACTAAACTCTACATTTAGGTTAGGGAATTTTTAATTAACACAGTATGAACCCTAAGATAGACTCATCAGTATTAACTTCATTGCGATCGTGACTAAAATTTACGACTATTGAGATACTAAATTAATCATCAGATCGCAACTGCATTGTCTCTAAGTTACCCTATAAGAGTTCTGCAAGATTGCTGAGACGTTCATAAACAGAAATAAGACGATCTCCTTCAAGTTCAACAGAAGTATTTGGATAATTCTGAATGGCTCCTAGTAATGTCACTTCACCATTTTGTTCAATCGATGTACTTAAAGCGCTTCGCAATGCTTGCTGGTCTAATTGTCCTGCGGGAGGATGAACTACCTCACCAATTTGGTTAACTAAAATTGGCCCTGCCCAACTAGCTAGTAAGCTATTTAAAAAGGCAGCATCAGCTTTTATTGGGGCTTTCAATGCCTTACGAGCTACTGCGGGGTCTTGTTGCGCCGCCTGTAAATAAGCTCTTAATGTTGGGGTAGTCTTGCCAGTTTCTGTAAACTGAGTTAATTCTTCAACAGATACTTGCCCCTGAAAAGTACCATACTTTAAAACAACTTGCTCGGCAGCATTAGCATTAGTAGTTGAGAATAGAACAATAGCACCTACACCTAAAGCTACTGTCTGAGTAAGTAACTGAGTAAATTTTTTATTATTTAATCGATTGAAAAGTTGCGAAATCTGCATTTTGTTAAACTTGATAATGGTATTGAGCAGACATAAGCAAAAAATGCCTATGTCTTAGGATTAAACTTTGTCATTAGGCGGAGCTGCATGAGGTAATATTGATTGATCTTCGTCTAAAGTTGGTGCAGGTACGCCCAAATGCTTCCTTGTAGTTTCTTCAGCCAGCTTTCGGTCTTGTTCGTTCTCAAACTGGCTCTCATCTAACAAATGAGGAGTTTTTGCTGCTTCGTCTCGGCTTGGTCGATAACCATTTTTCCACCTGTACTTCCAGTCCATAGTTTAAAAGGCAGTATACTGCAATTTTATTTCCTAGTTGTTTATAGTAGACGCTGAATGGAAAGTGATACTCCTGCTATGGGTTGAAGAAGCTCATTCAGAAGGTATAAATTTAACCTATTAGAGTAATAATACTTGTGTGCGTAATTTTTAATACTTTAACAAGTATATAACAAGTCATCAGTGGCGATCGCAAATGTAATAATAACGATTGTCAGGAGATGCGATCGCTCTTCCAATATCTTAATAAACTTTCACTATTAAAGCTTTGCTGCTTCTGCCTTGTGCAGGATGAGTATATTAGCTTTAAGCTTTAGAAAGTAGAATTTATTTGATTTTATATTTGTATTCAAAAACAGATATGATAAATATTATTTTAGATATTGCCAAAGCACAAAACAAAATAATTATGCTTAAAGAACAGATTACACAAGAGCTAGAAAAATTACCTGAACCTCTGTTACAGGAAATTTTAGATTTTGTTCAGTTCTTACAAGCCAAGTACCAAAAAGAAAAAACCTTAGAAATTAGCATTATGAGTGAATCATCATTGCAAAAAGATTGGTTAAGACCAGAGGAAGATTCAGCATGGCAGGATTTGTAAAAGGAGATGTTGTTATTGTTCCATTTCCCTTTTCAGACTTAACTGGTACAAAACGCAGACCTGCTTTAGTTATTGCTACTTTTCAGGGAGATGATCTGATTCTTTGCCAAATTACTAGCCAAGCTGTTGGCGATATTTATGCCATTCAATTAGATAATAGTGATTTTAGCTACGGTCAATTAAATCAGCCAAGTAATATTAGACCAAATCGAGTTTTTACTGCTGATAAACAAATTATTTTATATCAAGCAGGTCAAATAAAATTTGAAAAATTAACAGAGGTTATTAATAAAATTATTGAAATTATACAGTACTCAAACCCGTAGTTGTATCCAGTATTTAATTAAGTTGGACTGGTGTCAGATGGTTCGATAACTGGCGGTTGCGTGACAGTTCTACATGGATTTGGTGCGTCTGATTGTAAAACAACGCCAAAACGGTTGATTTGGGAGGAGTTTAGCAATATTGTTGCTGGCAAAGGTTTTGAATTTGGAGGAACTGAGGTAGTTACACCTGGGTTTTTAGGATTAGCTGAAGTTTGGGTACTTTTATTGGCACAAACTCGCATAGACACCAAAGAACTGCCAGAAGCAGGATTTGGATTTGGTTTTTTCTCAATAACTTCTAAAAAAGCCCCACGGGGGAGTGATTGGTTGTTTCCCAAGGATATGTCATTATTGGTTTTAATTACCCAACCAGGAGAAAGATTAGCTAGCGATCGCGGTGTAGGTGTTGCTTTAATGGTAGGGTTTGGAGTTTGTAATGGATTGGAAAAAATTGGAAAGGCCCCTGATGGCGATCGCAGTTGCTTGACGAACAATCCTAAAAAACCTGCTGCAACCACAATTAGTAATGGAACTATCCAATATAAGGGTAATTTAGGAGTTTTGACTGGCTTAGTTTCTGGAATTACCTGAGTTACTCGCCTTGATAAAAACTGAGTTAGTAATTCATCTGCTTTTACCTCTTCTAAAAATTTATCTACATCAATTGAATGTGATTGGGCTACTGGTGGTTCATAAGTATTTGACTGCTGAATTTGAGGCTGATTTGTGTTTCTTTGTCGAACAACTTTTTCTTCAATTCGTGCTACTTCTTCATCCCTAATTTCCAAAACGTGCTGATATCGCCTTAATTCTTCACGAATCTCTTCCGTGAATGGGTACTGATGCTCAATTGCTTGAGTTATTACTTGCTCATACTGCTGCAATTTTTGTTGATATACCTCTCTCTCTGCTATAATTCGGGCTGTAATTGGGTGAATATCTTCAGCTTTTAGACCTAAGAGTTGCTGCTGTTGCCACAGTTGGTTATGGTTTCCTTCGCTCAAAGGATATTCCTGCTGCACTGCTGTTGTAAATGCCTGCTCAAACTGCTGTAACTTTTGTCGATATGCTTCTATCTCGGCAATAATGCGATTTTCAATTGCAGCTAAATCCTCATCCTTAAGTTGCCATTCCTGCTGCATCTGTTGCAATTGATGGCGAGTAGGTTGACTTAGGGGATACTCTTGTCGCATTGCTTTAGCTAACGACTGTCTGTAGTGTTGAAGGTGTCGCTTATATGCTTCAATTCTTGCCTTAACCTGCGCCTCAATTGGCATTGTATCCTCATTCCTCAGCCCCAAAATTTGCTGAAGATTCTGTCTTAGTGCATTAAGATCATCTTCACTTAGGGCTACTGTCTGCTGAAGTGCTTCAGTGAAGTCCCGCTCATATTGCTGTAACTTTTGTCTAAATTCCTGACGAGCAACTGCTAACATCTCATCTTCAATTGTAGTTGCTTCCATTTCGGATAGTCCTAAGCGGCTTCTGAGCGCATCCAAAATCTTGCGACCCACAAAAGTAACATCTCCACGATTACTGTATCGTGCTACTTCTTTGCGATACTTCTGTTTAGGATCGCCTTGGGGAACTTTTGTAAGTCGAATCTTAAAGCCTTCTCTACTTGTGTAGATTTCTGGCTTCATTGTCGGCTGTATTTCTCTAACCTTCCGGCTGGCATACTCATGCAACTCGTCAATGGAGACAACGCCATCTTCATCTAAGTCTGCTGCGCCTGTTGTAATTCCCTCTATCAAATAACGGGTATAAATTGAGAGGTCTGACCCCTGTTGCTCAAAGGAATATTGAGTTGAACTGGATGAAGTAAGAACAGCTCGCCCCTCTCCTCCTAATTGCTCACGGATATTTACAGTACCGTCGTCCTTAGCTGATAAACCCTCAGCAAAAGCACCACTAAAGCAACTATCCAAAATGACAACTTGTCGCTTAGAACGGCTGCGGCTCATGCTTTCATGGACAACACTGGCTGCTACTGCTGATGAGCGAATTAAATCTCCTCTTGGAGTTTTGCGTGTGGTGCGGGTTGCTAGAAACAGTCTGCCAGTGTCATCTTTAATGCCATGACCAGAGAAAAACAGAACTAACAAATCATCTTTTTGACGATGGGCAAATAGATTTTCTATAGCTTCTTCCATATCTTGGCGCTGGGGATTTTTTAGCACCATAATATCTGTCTCAATAAAGCCGCCCATTTCTGGGTGTAACAGCACTTGCTGCATCGCTTCAACATCTTTCACAGCAGCAGGTAGCGGGTTTAACCCAGGCTCATATTCACTCACCCCAATCAGCAATGCTACTTTTGCCATTTGAAATACTCTACCCTGCTACAAATTTCTGTGCTGCCTCTATTGCTGCTTCTAACTCTTGCTGGCTGCTGGCTTTGACTTTCAGTTTCTTGCCATTAGCCTCTATTTCTAGTTCAATGGTTTTGCTGCCAAGGCGATCGCCTAAAAATCCCATCAATGCTTTAATATTCTTGGCATTCACCTGGGCTGTTAGCCAACCCACTGCCAGACCTGTAAGTGACTTGCTGTCTGCTGGTGCTTTTGCTTCACGGAAAAGACTAGCATCTTCCACTTCATCCAATTCCAGCATCTGTTGCAATAGTTTCTGCGTTTCGTCTTGCAGTTCATCGTCATCTAAATCAGGCTCTTGCAAGGCGATGGTAATCTGGACATTGGATGTACTCGCCATTCTTACACCTCTAATTGTGGTTAATGCTTAAATTATCATAAGTATCTTATACAATCCAACTAGTAATAATTCCGGTCTAGATTGTCATAAATATAAATTTTGACAAGATATATAGCGTGCTATGAATAGCAAGAGTACTGTCAAGTAAAAATATATACTATTACTGACTAGAGCAAGCTAGGCTTGATTTTGATTTACTTGGTTCATTTAGCCATATGAGAGCGATCGCTATTGCTGTGTCATATTATAAAATTTTACAGTTGCAGAATATCTAAGCGTCGGCTTTGTACCCTTGTCTACAGAACGTTAAGGGCGAACGGGAAGCAAGCTATGTACAGCCGTGATTTTTAATTGTCAGGTATATTTACTGGTTGCTTTATCAAAAATCCTAATTGCTCGATCAAAATACTAAAATACTTTCTCAAAATACTGAAATGCTTTCTCAAAAGGCTTAAATGCTTTCTCAAAACACTTGAATGCTTTCTCATTTCGGTGTTTTCAGCAAGCAAAAGGCTTAAATGCTTTCTCAAAAGACTTAAATGCTTTCTCATTTTGGTATTTTCCGCAAGCAAAAGGCTTAAATGCTTTCTCATTTTGGTGTTTTCCGCAAGCAAAAGGCTTAAATGCTTTCTCAAACACCAGTTTAGTTACTCATTTCAGTGTTTTTCACAAGCCACAGGGCATTTGACTTTTTCAAACGGATCTATGCCTTCTTTCCTGTTCCCTATCCACGCAAGTAAATTCTCCAAATCAAACCGGATTCCTATATGTCTGCTAATTTATGACTTTATCGCCTAAAGTTACAGAGGCACTTTGAATTTAGTGCAAAATTTATCAAATTTCTGTCTAAAGAAAGAAGTACAAAACTCACCTGACTATATCTAACAATTGTCCATGCATAGAATAGTCACTCTCAACAAATATCTCTATAGATATAACTAAAAAAGCTACTTTTAGTATAATTACACCTTTAGGCTCACGCAATTTAAGCTAAAAAGGTTAATACTATTAAATAACATTATCAAAATTAAATCTGGTTGTAATCAAAAATTGCAGCCTAGACAACAAATAGATAAATAGAGAGAAAAGAGAGAAAAAAGTACAAACAATGGCAACTTCTACTGACCGCGAGCAACAGATTCAAAAACTGCGTGAACTCATCAAAGATATTGATTATGGTATGTTTACTACAGTCGATGATGATGGCAGCTTGCATAGTTACCCCATGTCAAAGAGTGGTGAGATTAACTCTGATAGTATACTCTGGTTCTTTACTTATTCTGATTCCCATAAGGTGACTGAAATTGAACACCACGAGCAGGTCAATATTAGTTTCTCTTCACCCGAACAGCAGCGATACGTTTCTATCTCAGGTACAGCACAACTTGTGAAAGAACGCAACAAAATGCGAGAGCTATGGAAACCGGAACTTCAAACCTGGTTTCCTAAAGGACTAGACGAACCTGGTATTGCTTTGCTGAAGGTAAATATTAACCAGGTTAATTATTGGGATAGTGTATCGAGTTTCAAGCCCCAAACAATTAGTTTTTTGACAACATCACGTCTTTAAGTAATTAATAATTCGTAATTCGTAATTCGTAGTTAAGAATTAAATGACGAATTATTTAAGACTCGTAATTATTGGACAAAATTGTGGCATTTGTTAACAGTATTGAGTAACTGAAAACACTACCTAAAAATTCAGCGATCGCACGCACACCGCTTGCATTATTTAAAAGCCAGCCGCGGGCGGGTGATCGCTGTCAGCAATATGCTGCTGATGAAGGTTTTAAACTTTTCAAAACTTCTAAAGTTTGATACTGATGAAGGCAGAATCAAACATGGCTTTCCACCCTAAAGCAAAGCACAAACATGAGACTGGAGAAATAAAAGTTATGCCTTACAAAGAAATTGCAGACTTACCAGATTCAGTCAAAGAAAACTTACCCAAACACGCCCAAGAAATTTTCCGGGCTGCATTTAACAGCGCTCAAGAACAATATGGTGGAGAAGAACGTTCCTTTCGAGTCGCTTGGAGTGCAGTAAAGCGCGATTACGAAAAAGGCGATGATGGGCATTGGCACAAAAAACCAGAATAGAATTCAATACGGTTCGATTCAGGTTTTCTTACAGCCAATGCTTGGGATAAGTCCTCTCTTGTGCCAGATTATTAAAAACCACAGCACAAAGCACCAAAATAATAGAACCTTGTAAAGCAGGTGTTAATAGAAATTGCCAAGGAGCTTTTGTCATCATCACGACTAAGGCAACTGCTCCTGAAGGTGGGTGTAGAGTTCCAGTCAGCTGCATCATCCCAATGGCTGTTGCTACTGCCATTCCCATTGTCCAAGGTGACGAACCGAAAAGATGTAAAATAATTAGGCTGACTAAGGCAGCTACGAGATTACCACCAATCACATTACGGGGTTGAGCCAAAGGACTGTCTGGTACACCAAATATCAATACACTGGTAGCACCAAACGGAGCCATAAGCAGAGGAGAATGTGTTTTCGCAGACAGGTAAGCCGTTGCTGCGATTGCTAAGAAACTACCAAGCCAACTCCAAAAAATATGTTTGTGATGAGGTTTATCTATAGGACATGTTAGAGGACATGACCGCCAGGTTCCACTAACCTTAAACCAATAATTATTCAATCTCAAGTGAAGATTTTTGTAATTAAATAATCTTAAATAAGCAGAATTAGTTCGTTTTTTGGGGAAATTTCCTTTCATAAACTCCACAATAATAAAAAAGCATCGACTTAGAGAATATGAGTTGTGACATTATACTGTAGCTAGTTATCAATACCGAAATAAACAAACATATCTATCTCAAGTTTGTTAGCAAAAATAGTATCTTAAATCGGTTGATATACTAAAGATAACAATGCACACAGTAGTACCTTTCCAGATTGGAGATAAGGCATCGATTGGATTATTTATTCAAGACATTAAGAGCAACATTTACATAGACCTGTTAATGCTAAATTAACAAGTCTAATAAAATATTGCTTAATGTCATGATTTTATAACATTTTACCATTAAAGTATCTTGGAAATTTTTTAATAAAGCGTATATTACATAGAAAAAAAACTATCAAAGCTATAAGATTTACTTATGAATTGCCTAGATTCGTTGGTAATTCTTCTTTCCTTTGCTGATAATAGTTTTAGATGAATATCGGGCTATGGAAGAAACCAACCCAGAACGCCATGAATACTGCAATAGGGAGATTATTTTTATTTAAAATCGTAGTGTTTTTAAACGCAGAGTGTTTTGGAAGCAATATTGTATTTAGGAAGTATCAGATGTCACACAAACAATTGATTTATTGCTGGCAAAAATGGTTACTTCCCATCTTGATGCCTGCCATTGTGCAAATAATGGTTCTAACATTAGGGGTGTTGAGCATTTTGGGAAGCACTGCTCCGATGAGTCTTGCTCAAGCTGTTTTCAGCACTAGTCACATCCAGGAGCAACAGACACCATCAAAATCAACAGTGCTAAATGCCACTGTATATCGCAGTCCCGATTGTAACTGTTGTGGCGGGTGGATTGAGCACTTAAAGACACAGGGTTTTAAAATCACAGATTTTTCTACGCCTGATATCGAAACAGTCAAACAAAAATACAACGTGCCGGATAACTTGTCATCTTGCCACACGGCAATTGTTAATGGATATGTTATTGAAGGACACGTCCCAGCAGACGACATCAAACGTTTGCTTCAAGAAAAGCCAAATGTTGTTGGTTTATCTGTTCCGCAAATGCCTGTAGGCACTCCAGGGATGGAAATGGGGAATCGAAAAGACCCGTTTTCCGTGCTTTCTTTCGATCGCAAGAACTCAGTTGCAGTATTTAATAAGTATCCTGGTGAGTTCTGAGTCAATAGAAAGAATCTTTTAACTCGGAACTCAGCACTCTTTATTTAGAACCAGTTTTAATCGACTGCGACAAATGACTTAACCATCTCCTCAACCAGAAAGTAGATGGTGCGCTTGCAATATTTTGAGAAAGAAACTCAATGGCATGGTTACAATCTTGCAGGCTGGCATCGAGTCCCATTGCACGATAAATTTCACGAGCATTGCAAAAGGCATCCATCGCTTCTGATTCTCGATTGATTTTTTCTAACACCAAACCCAAATTAAACCAGGCATTTGCTTCCCCATTTGGGTCATTAAGATCGCTTCTAATCTCTAATGAATGCTGATAAAACTCCAACGCCCTTTGGTACTTTCCTAAAGCTTTATAAGCACTGCCCAATCCACTCAAAGCCATGCCTTCAGCATTGCGATCGCTGATGAATTTCGCCAGCCCTAACCATTGTTGGTAAAATTCAATTGCTAGTTGGTAAGATGCCAACGATTCATAAATGTTGCCCAAACTTCCCAGGCAAATGCATTCCCCAGTCCAATCGCCTGTTTTCTTCGTTATACTCAACCATTGTTGGTAAAGCTCTATCGCTTGCTCGTACTTACCCAGGTATTCATAAGTATTACCCAAGCTTCCCAAGCAAATACCTTCTCCAGTGCGATCGCCTATTTTCCTGGTAATACTCAACCACTGGTGATAAAATTCAATCGCTCGCTGGTATTTGCCCAGTGATTGGTAAGCGTTACCCAACCCAGATAAAGATTTGGCTTCTTCTAAGCGATCGTTTATTTCTTTAGCTATATCTAACCACTGTTGATAAAACTCAATTGCTAGGTGGTACTCGCCTAGCGACTGGTAAGCATTGCCCAAACTTGCCAAAGAAATCACTTCCCGATTGCGATCGCCTGTTTCTCTGGCTTTTTCTAAGCACCGCTCTTCATACTCAATGGACTCAATATTATTTAGTCCCCCGGATCTTATTACTTCTGTCATTCTCTATAGAAATTTTTGCTCCATAAGCTGTCGATTATACAATTTTCTGTGGCTTTAGCACAGGATAAGTGCAACTTATGTCAAAATTGAGAAATTATTCTTCAATATCAAGCTTTCTTGTATACTTTTCATACACAGCGATCGCTATGTATAAAAAGCTTTTATTTATCCTTAGTAACAAGCATACAAATATACCATACTGAAAAACTTAGCTTTCTCAAAAGATATAAGAAAAACCAAATTAATCAGCAGCAGCATAATCTGGCAATACCTTGAGTTCTGAATTAACAGCACTTAAATAATTTTGATCGTTTAAAACTTGTGATGGTAATTTATTTGCATTCACAGCAGCTTTAACCAAATCTTTTGCAAGAATATTTCTATTCAAAGTTTTAAGTACTAGCGTTTCTCCGCTAGGAATACCGTGTTGTTGCAGACCTCCTTGATAAGCAAAATTAACTAGATTCAAAGGCTGGAGGTAATTCGCAGAAGTCGAGTTCGTGGATAAATTATTAGAGTTAACAGCTATTGTTTCACTGTTGTTAGTAGTAGCTGTTTGAGCGCCAGCAATTCCAGGTACAAGAGTAAGAGAAGCAAAAATCAGTGCAGAATTTATTAAGGTAGTAAGTTTCATAAGTTATATTTAGGTAAAATGCGATCGGTGTTTCTTAGTAATAGAGTCCTCTTTATTATTAATCTCAACTTCCTTCAGTCAGGTCATCTGATCGGTTGATATATGACTCACCCAAAAGGGTGAGCTAATTGGGTGATACAAACAGCAATAGAGACTCAACTGAGTCTAGACACAACAAGGATGGTTGAAATTTTCAAGTACTTAACTGAGGCGAGTTGAACATTTATGCAATTTTTTAGGTGACTCAAATACGCTCATTCACCTAAGCCTAATCACAAGTATTTACCCAAATGTCAGAGAAAAACACTGCGTGTTGCTTTGTTAAAGCGTCTCTACATACCTAAAATTCTCTCTTAGAAGGAAAAACTTGACACTTAAGCGATGCTTTAGTATAAATGTACTATAAAAGCATTTGATATTGCATAAAACTTTACCACTCCCGACTACGCTAATAGGAGAGTACAAAATAAATGAAGCTATCTAAGGTAGACTTGAGCAGTTTAGTAGCGATCGCTCATTCTGATGGATATTTGCAGTTGTTACTCGACCGAGGCAACGAACTAGAGTTTTTGGAAATTCCGGCACCGATACAAGCTTATGAAGGATTGCAAGAACTCAATGAGGTTATAGCTGAAACTACTGCACTACCCTTTGAAGAAGAACCAATTGCTATGTTACCAGTTAGCTCATCAATGGCGGCGGCTGTAGGCTACGATCCTGACGAACAGATTTTGCAAGTTGAGTTTCAAAGTGGAGCGGTTTATCAGTACTTAGGCGTAGACGAGGATACTTGGGAAGATTTACATTCCTCGGACTCAATTGGCAGCTTTTTCAATCAAGAGATTAAAGGTAGATATGATTGCGATCGTCTAGATTGTGCAGATTAATGACTAATAACTGTATTTAGGGTTTTTAATAATTCTTGCGTTGTATAAGAAACTTCTTGGCATAAGTCGGAAAAAGGGGAAGGTGGGGTCCTTTCAAGGGCAGGTTTTTAGGCTTTCGATAAATAGTTGAGAATGTTCTCAATTATTGAACGTAGTTTTAAGTTCTCAGACAATGATTTTGATTTTCAAATCCCAAAAATTTGTCTAATTATTTGTCTAATCAAAAAAACCTGCCCCAGAAAGAGGAAGGGGGAAAGGGACTCATGTTTTTTATCCCTTACCATGAGTCCCTTTAACCTTTACCCAATCTCCATCTAACAATTTTGGGTTGGCAGACTACTAGTAATGCTTTCTTCAGAGACAATAGAAAAAACCCATATAATATCAACGCAGTTATGACAACTACACTTACCTCTGCTGTTAAACCAAGAGCCGAAGATAGTTTTGCCATTACCTTTGCACCATTATCTCTGGAAGAAATCTATGCCAAATCCGACGATCCAGCCAATGGTGCTGTGGTTGTGATGAGTGGTATGGTTCGCAATCAAACCGATGGTAAACCTGTGATTGCTCTAGAGTATCAAGCTTATGAACCGATGGCGTTGCGGATATTTTATCAAATTGCTGCTGATATTCGCTTATCTATGTCTGATGTGAATCGAGTCGCGATTTATCATCGTGTTGGACGTTTGCAAGTTGGGGAAATCAGCGTTTTAGTAGCTGTGGGTTCTCCTCATCGGAGTGAGGCGTTTGAAGCTTGCCAATATGCTATTGATACGCTCAAACATGAAGCACCCATTTGGAAGAAAGAACATTGGCAAGATGGTTCTAGCACTTGGGTGAGTATTGGTGCGTGTGAAACATCAGGAGAAAATTGTTAATTTGAAAAAGAATTCAGATTGACAAAATCTTGACAAGCATAGGTAAAATGCTATCCTCTTTTTCCAAATGTATTGAACTCATCGACACCACTCGCCAGAACCTTGAAAACCGTCGTAACTTCTCTACGAGACGCTGCGCTAACGTTGAATGGTGTCGATTGTTTTCACAGTAAGGGTTTCAGGCGATAAAATCGATTGTTTGTCGCTGTGCAAAAGTACTCTTAACTAACTCTGCAATCTCTATACGATTCCCACCGGGATCTCGGAGGAAAAACCGCACGCATCCTGGAAGTGGTCGTTGGTCGGGAATAATTTCTATCCCATGCTCTTTTAGGTGTTCTTCAAAGGCGTTCAAGTTATCGACTTGGAAACAAAAATGCCGTCTAGATGCTTGGTTATTGGCGTTTTTCTCTCTACTAACGTGCAGTTCAATATCTCCTAATTTGTACCACGCTCCTGAATCATTTTTGATGACATCAGGTCTGGCAATTTCAGTCAATCCTAAAACTTTACTATAAAAAAACAGCATTGCATCCTCCACTTCCAGAGGATAGGTTACTTGAACATGATGAACTTTAAGCTTCATAAATTTTTCTCCTAATTTGGGTTAAATTTGGTAGCGCTACAATCACCTTTTGCTGTAATACTGGCGTATTTTTAAAGTTTTTCTGTTCAAACTCACCAAACATCTATATGACAAGCTTTCCCATACTGATGCGTTCTTCAATGAGATAGCCAAGTTTTCTATAAAACTCAACTACTTCTGCGTTGGAGACACGAACTTGGAGATTGATTTTGAGGCATCCCATCGCTATCAATACGTTCTCTGCGTGCTGCACTAACTTGCTACCAATACCCTACCGTTGATACTGAGGACTGACTGCAACTGTGTATAGCCAACCGCGATGCCCGTCATATCCTGCCATGATAGTCCCTACAATGACAGAGTTAATCTCAGTAACGAAAAACAACTCAGGTTGTACAGCAAGCTTCTGACTGATTACTAATTTTGGGCTGCTGTGGGACGGATTATTAGGAAACACCTCATCCCACAAAGCACTGACTAATTCAGCATCAGATTGTTTGTATGGTCTTATATTCATCTACATCTCTAAATCAAAGGACTTGCCTTTGCACATTGTTTGTGAAATACTACTCTTAAAACTACGGCAAATCGATATATTTTAAGTAGTATTGTACAAAAATTACCATAAAACATCGCGTCCTGAAAGCAATTACAAGCTAATCCTAAGATGACAAACACAGAAATTCGCACTGCTCAAGTAAAAGTCCCTAACGGGGATTTGCAAATTGATGCTTACTTAGCTGAACCAGCACAAAAGGGAACCTTCCCAGCCGTTATCGTGATTCAGGAAATTTTTGGGGTTAATATTCACATTCGGGAAGTTGCAGAGAAATTTGCCAAAGAGGGGTATGTGGCGATCGCACCGACTTTATTTCAACGCACCGCTCCCGGTTTTGAGGGTGGATATACTCCTGAAGATGTCCAGCAAGGGAGAGGGTATAAAGAGCAGACAACAGCAGAGGAAATATTGAGTGATATTAAAGCTGCGATCGCTTACTTAAGAACTCTACCAAATGTACAAGGAGATGCGATCGGCTCTATTGGTTTCTGCTTTGGTGGTCATGTCGTTTATCTAGCTGCCACTTTACCAGATATTAAAGTTACAGCTTCCTTCTATGGTGGCGGTATTCCCAACTCAACCCCCGGCGGTGGAGAACCAACCATCACCCGCACTCCAGAGATTAAAAACCCCATTTACGCCTTCTTTGGTCTTGATGACCAGGGAATCCCCTTAGAACATACAGAACAGATTGAGGCTGAATTGAAGAAAAATCAGATTACTCATGCTATCTTCCGTTATCCCGGTGCAGGGCATGGCTTTTTCTGCAATCATCGCGCCAGCTACAATGCCGAAGCTGCTGCTGATGCTTGGAAAAATGTTCAAGAACTATTCCAAAAGAACCTTCAGCTTCAAAAAGTCTAAATCTTTAGGTTACGAGCAATACAACACTAGAGGCGCACATCTATCTGTGCGCCTCTACGACTGAACATAGGCAAATATTAGCCAAATAAATCCAAAAGCAAATTAAAAAACAAAGTATCACGTCCATGATTTCCGCCTTCAAACAGCCACAAGTTAAGATTTTCCAAGGTTTTTCACTATTCCTTTTACCTGGATTATTAACAATCTCAACAACCTTAATCAGTTGCTCAGTCCAAACCCCAAATTCAGCAAATAAAACCACTGGTTTGAAAACCAAAGTTGTCCGAATGGGATATCAAAGTTCTGGGGATATTTTCAGACTTAAAGGATTGATCGAAAAACGTCTCAAGCCTTTAGGTATTTCCGTGGAATGGGCGCAATTTGCCGCCGGGCCACAACTGATGGAAGCAATGAATGTGGGCAGGGTTGATATTGGCTCTGTAGGCGAGACTCCCCCGATATTTGCCCAAGCGGCTGGCACATCTTTAGTTTATGTTGCTAGCAATAAACCCAGTGCTGGTAAAGGAAGCGGGATTATTGTTCAAAATAATTCACCGATTCGGACTTTAGCCGATCTCAAAGGGAAAAAAGTAGTTTTTCAAAAGGGTTCTGCTTCCCATTACTTATTAATAAAAGCTTTGGAAGAGGCTGGTTTGAAATATAGTGATATTCAAGCTATTAGCCTCCCCCCTTCAGAAGCTCGTGATGCTTTTATTCAAGGTAAAATAGATGCTTGGGTAACTTGGGACCCTTATTTAGCCGTGGCCCAAAAAAAGGCCAATGCTCGTGTTTTGCGAGATGCTAGTGGCATTTCTACTCAGGGCGGATATTACATGGCGGCGCGAAAATTTGCCACAGAAAACCCGAAATTAGTACGATTAGTTCTTGAAGAAATAGATAACACAGGTCAATGGAGTGAGAAAAACCGATCGGAAGTTGTAAAACTGATTATTCCTCATCTCAAAATTGATCGAGATATTTTAACAACAATGGTTGGAAGGCGAACTTACGGTATAAGACCAATTACGCCTGAAATTATGGAAAATCAACAGAAGATTGCAGATTTGTTTGCTAAAGAAAAAGTGATTCCTAAACCGATCAATATTAAGGAAGCGATGCTGACTAGCGAACAATATGCAGCTATAACACCGAAAACCATTAGCCAGAAATAGCACCAGGAGATAAGAAAATGGAAGTTTTTTGGTATTTGCCGACCCAGGGAGACGAGCGTTATTTAGGTACTACAATTGGCAGGCGACCAGCCACTTATCCTTATATGCAGCAAATCGCCCAAGCTGTTGATAAATTGGGCTATGGCGGGATGTTGATTGGTACCGGACAAAAACAAGATACTTGGATTGTTGCTACTTCCTTAATTTCAGTTACGGAACGCTTGCGGTTTCTTGTAGCCTTTCGTCCGGCAATTATGTCGCCTTCTTTGGCGGTGAGAATGGCTGCTACTTTTGACCAGATTTCTAATGGTCGAATTATTCTGAATGTTGTCACTGGTGGCGACACCAAAGAACTTGCTAAAGATGGGATTTTCTTAGCTCACGACCAGCGTTATGAACTCACAGATGAGTTTTTGACAATTTGGCGATCGCTCATGCAAGGTGAAGAAGTAACCTATAGTGGTCGCCATTTGCAAGTTCAAGGCGCTAAACTCCAATTTCCTCCCGTCCAAAAGCCTTATCCCACCTTGTATTTTGGCGGTTCTTCAGATACGGCGCTCCAAGTTGCTGCCAAACACATTGATGTGTATTTAACTTGGGGTGAACCACCAGATCGAGTTGCCGAAAAGATTGCAAAGGTACGGCGATTAGCAGCAGAACAAGGTAGAACGGTACGTTTTGGGATTCGGATGCACGTCATAGTCCGCGAAACTACCCAAAAAGCTTGGGATGCAGCTAACGAACTGATTCAGTATGTGGATGATGAAACCATAGCAGCTGCACATCAGCGATTTGCTCAATCTGAATCAGAAGGACAACGCCGCATGGCCCAACTGCATAAAGGTAATCGCCAAAACCTAGAAGTTAGCCCCAATTTATGGGCAGGTGTTGGCTTAGTGCGTGGCGGCGCCGGGACTGCCTTAGTCGGAGATCCAGACACAGTTGCAGCGCGGATGCTAGAATATGCCGATTTAGGAATTGATACCTTTGTTTTCTCAGGGTATCCCCACCTCGAAGAAGCTTATCGAGTTGCAGAATTACTGTTTCCCAGGTTGCCGTTACAAACACCAGCGATCGCATTACCGCAGCAAGTTGCAAGTACATTCAGTGAATTTGTTACCAAAACGGATTTACTCAAACCCCAACCTGTGTAAGCAATTCAAAATTCAAAAAACTAGCGTGATTTAACTCATAACACCTTAGTACAACATTGCATAAATTCGGCAAAACTCAGCGTTCCTCTGCGCTTACCTTGCGTGCCTTTGCGTTTAAAAACACTACGATTTTACAGAAAAAAGCATGAGTACGAAAAAACCTCAACTTAGACTAGGTGCATTCTTGCCCAGCACTGGTCATCACGTAGCGTCATGGCGACACCCCGAAGCCCAAGCTAATGCTGGTTTAAGCTTTCAGCATTATAAAAAGCTGGCACAGACGGCAGAACGTGGCAAATTTGATATGATCTTCTTTGCAGACGGCGTGGCTGTGCGCGACCGCAATCAAAACGCCGAACTTTTGAGCCGGAATGGTAAACTCGTCCACTTTGAGCCTCTCACCCTGTTGTCGGCTTTGTCTGTGGTGACGGAAAACATTGGTTTGACGGCGACAGTATCGACTACATACAACGAGCCATACCACCTCGCCCGCAAGTTTGCATCATTAGATTATCTCAGTGGCGGCCGTGCCGGTTGGAATCTCGTAACTTCTGCTACTGAAGCTGAAGCGTTGAACTTCAACCGGGAAAAGCATATGGAACATACCCTACGTTATCAGCGTGCCAAAGAGTTTGTGGATAGTAGTCACAAAACTCTGGGATAGTTGGGAGGACGACGCCTTCTTACATGATAAGGAGTCGGGTATTTACTTCGATCCAAATAAACTGCACGTTCCCAACCACAAAGGCGAACATTTTTCAGTGCGCGGCCCGCTAAATGTGGCGCGTCCCATCCAAGGTTATCCGGTGATTATTCAAGCTGGATCTTCCGAGGATGGTAAGGAGCTGGCTGCACAAACGGCGGAGGTAATTTTCACTGCCCAACAGACTCTGGCAGAAGCTCAGGCATTTTATACAGATGTGAAGGGGAGACTGGCTCAATACGGGCGCTCACCTGACCATCTTAAGATTATGCCAGGTGTATTCCCAGTTATCGGCAAAACTGAGCAAGAAGCCAAGGACAAATTCGATCGAATTCAGGAGTTGATCGATCCGGTGGTCGGCTTAAATTTGCTTGACTCAATGATCGGTGGATTTGACCTATCCGGCTATCCATTGGACGGGCCGTTGCCGGAGTTACCAGAGACTAACGGGGGTAAAAGCCGTCAGCAACTTCTGACTGACCTAGCCATGAGAGAGAATTTAACGATTCGACAACTGTATTTATGGATAGCTGGAGCGCGTGGGCATCGTCAGATTCTAGGCACACCAGAACAAATTGCCGATCAGCTAGAAGATTGGTTTCTCAATGGCGGGGCAGATGGCTTTAATATCATGCCGCCCTGGTTGCCTGGAGGATTGGACGAATTTGTAGACTTGGTAATTCCTGAATTGCAACGTCGCGGTCTGTTCCGTACAGAGTATGAAGCACGAACCCTGCGCGAAAATCTTGGTTTACCTCGTCCAGTAAATCAGTTTAGCAAAGTTGCTACTCGTGAAGCGGCGATCGCCTAACTTTTTCTAAAGCAAGTTTGGCAGCAAAAAGGCTCAAGCATTCCTGCCTGAGCCATGACTAAATTCAATTTATAGATTAGTTTCAAGAACTATATCTTTCGATCGGTAATGGATAAGCTCAGTTAAATTTATCGCCATAGTAATGTAAGATAATTATCTGGATGATGTCTGGTTGATATCTATAACCTCAACAAAGTCTAAATTACTAAAGCTGAGAGTTGGGAAACTCCGGTGAAATTCCGGGACTGTGCCGCAGCTGTAATGGGATGACCCAAGTCAGAATGCCAACTATCAGGATGTCCTCAAGACACACTCACCGTCTAATCCCTGCGTTGCACGGGGAAGGAGTTCTAAAATTGGTTTCTGGATTTGCCACTTGTCCTGGCTTGTTTTATGCTACTCCCGCCGCAGATGGGATATTATCTCGCGTTAGAATACCAGGTGGAATTATTAGTAGTCAGCAGTGCCGTGCGATCGCAGATATAGCAGAACAGCACGGTGGCGGCTATCTAGATGTGACTAATCGAGCTAACCTACAAGTCCGTGAAATCCGTACGGGGATAAATGCTGAGGTTCTGAAGTACCTACAAAATATGGGATTGGGTTCTGAGAATACTGTTGTAGACCAAATCCGCAATATTATGACCAGTCCAACTGCTGGTATCGATCCCCAAGAATTAATCGATACTCGTCCTTTTGTTCAAGGTTGGGATGATTATATTGCAGCACATCCGGCGCTTTCGGGACTGTCGGCCAAATTTAGCGTTTGCTTTGATGGTGGTGGGATAATTCGGGTGGGCGATCGCTTGAATGATATCGCCTTTGTAGCTGTCTTACTTAACGATAATGTTTACTTTCGCCTGTATCTCAGTGTCGGCGAGAAAAGTCAACCCCCCAGCGATACGGGAATTTTGCTACCACCAGAAAAATGTTTGCCCGTCTTAGCAGCTTTGGCGGATGTCTATCTAGCTTATAGTCATACTACGAGTAAGCGGCGGCTACGTTTGAGAGAGTTATTGAATACTTTGGGTTGTGAAAATTATCTCCAAGAAGTTGAGCAGCATTTACCTTTTTCTCTTTTATCCAGTGACCTAACCCCCCAACCCCCTTCCCTCGTAGGGAAGGGGGAGAAATTCTCCCCTCTCCTTGTAGGAGAGGGGTTGGGGGAGAGGTCAGATGCGAAATATCAGCATATTGGCATTTATCCCCAACGTCAGCAAGGCTTATTTTACATTGGTGTTGTCTTGCCCCTTGGTCGATTGGAAAGTAGACAGATGCGGGGTTTAGCAGATTTAGCAGCAAAATACGGTAGTGGAACTCTCAGGCTAACCCCTTGGCAAAATTTGCTCCTTACAGATATTCCTCAGCAATGGGTTGCTGATGTCCAAAGTGAAATTGCTTTATTAGGATTAGATTCTTCTGCAACCAATATTAAAGGTGGATTAGTTGCCTGTTCGGGAAAAAAAGGTTGCGCCGCTTCTGCCACTGACACTAAAAGTCATGCGTTGGCATTGGCAGAGTATCTTAAAACTCGCGTTACTCTCGATTACCCAGTTAATATCCACTTCACTGGCTGCGAAAAATCTTGTGCCCAGCACAGCAAAAGTGATATTACTCTCCTCGGTGTCAGCATTGAGGCTGAAAATAGAACTGTGGAAGGCTATCACGTTTATGTTGGTGACAACAATCAGAAATTCGGACGCGAACTATATCAATATGTAACTTTTGCCGAACTACCTGCATTAATAGAGCGGATGCTATATGTATATAAAATTCAACGCTTAAATTCTAATGAGTCCTTTGGAGAATTTGCTAATCGATATCCAATAGCACAATTACAGCAGTTATTTAATAAATATTTAGAAAATCGAACCATAAATAAATGCAGATGATTGATTCCTTCCTTTCTCTGACTCTGTGTTCTCTGCGCCTCTGCGGTTAATTAAATTAGATATTCTTCTGTGAGAAAAAAGTATCTATATTAACTAACAAATCAATCGAAAATCTCAAATTTAAAATCCCAAATTTAATGCCCGACTATATCCGAGATGCCAACGAAATTTACCGTAATTCCTTCGCAATCATTCGGTCAGAAGCGAACTTAGATGTGTTGCCACCAGATGTAGCAAAAGTTGCTGTACGTCTAATTCATGCCTGTGGGATGACGGATATTGTCACTGACTTGGGATATTCACCAACAGCAGTACAATCCGCAAGAGCAGCACTGGCAGAGGGAGCGCCAATACTGTGCGATTGCCGAATGGTTGCCGATGGCGTTACCAGACGGCGGTTGTCTGCAAACAATCAAGTTATCTGTACCCTGAACGAGCCAGAAGTACCAGAACTTGCCCAGCGTATGGGTACTACCAGGTCGGCGGCAGCTCTTGAATTATGGCGATCGCACCTAGAAGGCTCAGTAATCGCAATTGGGAATGCACCCACAGCCCTGTTTAGGCTGTTAGAAATGCTCGATGAAGGAGCGCCCAAACCTGCTATTATCTTAGGCTTTCCAGTGGGGTTTGTTGGTGCAGCAGAATCAAAAGCCGCACTGGCAGCAGATAGCAGAAATGTACCATTTTTAACCTTACACGGTCGGCGCGGTGGAAGTGCGATCGCGGCAGCAGCAGTTAACGCCCTGGCAACGGAGGAAGAATGAATATGCAACCCAAAGGTCGTCTTTATGGAATTGGTGTCGGCCCAGGCGATCCCGAACTATTGACCCTCAAAGCGCTGCGGTTATTACGTGCGGCTCCTGTGGTAGCCTATCAATCAGCCGCAGATAAAGAAAGTATTGCTAGAGCGATCGTGGCGCAGTATCTTCCTGGCAATCAAATCGAGGTACTATTTCACCTCCCCCGCGCTTTGGAACCAGAAAAGGCAAAATCTATTTATGACCAGGAAATTGAACCAATTGCCGAGCATCTAGCAGCAGGTCGAGATGTTGTGGTACTGTGCGAGGGCGATCCATTTTTCTATGGTTCATTTATGTACCTGTTCACGCGGTTATGCGACCAATACGAAACAGAAGTTGTCCCCGGAGTTTCCTCGCTGATGACTTGTCCGGTAGCCTTGGGTGTACCTTTCACCTACTACAATGATATTCTCACAGTCTTACCCGCCCCGTTGCCAGCAGAAGAACTGACTACACATCTGCTGATGACTGACGCCGCCGCAATTATGAAACTAGGTCGTCACTTTACCAAAGTACGAGATATCCTGCATAAATTAGGGCTAGCGTCACGAGCAAAATATATTGAGCGGGCATCAACATCACAGCAACGCATCATCCCCCTAGATGAAGTCGATCCAGCCGAGGTACCCTATTTCTCAATGATTGTGATTCCCACCAAGAATCGACTATAGACTGACCTTTTCTTTTTAGTTAAGGTATTCTTTAACTGATGATTAAGACTTGACCATAAAGAAATACTTCAATAAAAGTTGATGGCTTATAATAGCACCTTCACTCCTGATACGATCGCTGCTGGCTTTCATGCCCTGTCTGACCCCCTACGGATTAAGGTATTAGAACTGCTGCGCTCTCAAGAACTATGCGTCTGTGACCTGTGTGAACACCTGGGAACTACTCAATCTAAACTGTCTTTTCACCTCAAAACCCTGAAAGAAGCGGGTTTAGTTCGCGCTCGTCAAGAAGGGCGCTGGATTTACTACAGCCTCAATCTACCGCAGTTTGCTGTCTTAGAGCAGTATTTAGCAGAATTCCGCCGCTTTAGCCCCATATCAACCATTCGTCCCCCCTGCGCTCCTTAAATATTCATTAATTTTTTTTGTAATATTTTGTCTAATTTTAGTTTTATAGGCATTAAAAAATCAATTTTTTTTGAAATGATGGAGATATACTCTTGATATAACTCACGAATTTTAGATTTTAAATTTTGGATGTTGGATTGAATAATCTGAAATTCCTGCTCGAAGCTCCTGCATTTATGTATGGGGTTAATTGTAATGAACAAAAATACTTCAAAACGCCTCTCCTTTATTGACCGCTTCCTAACCTTATGGATTTTTTTAGCAATGGCGATCGGTGTAGGTCTAGGCTATTTCTTTCCTGGAGTAGAAGCCTTTATCAATCAGTTCCAGGTGGGAGCAACCAATATACCGATCGCCATCGGGTTAATTTTGATGATGTATCCGCCCTTAGCCAAGGTGCGGTATGAAGAATTAGGGGATGTATTTCGCAACGGAAAAATTCTTGGTGTTTCACTAATTCAAAATTGGATTATTGGGCCAATTTTGATGTTTGCTCTGGCAGCTATCTTCTTACATGGTTATCCAGAATACATGACGGGATTGATTTTGATTGGATTAGCCCGGTGTATTGCAATGGTAGTGGTGTGGAGTGACTTGGCACGAGGCAATACAGAATATACGGCTGGATTGGTTGCCTTTAACAGCATCTTTCAAGTCATCTTTTATAGTCCTTATGCTTGGTTTTTCATTACTGTACTGCCGCCACTGTTTGGGTTACAAGGCAGTGTTGTTAATGTCAGCATTGCTGAGATTGCCAAAAGTGTGTTTATCTATCTCGGTATTCCCTTTTTAGCTGGATTTTTCACTCGTTACTTCTTAGTAAAAGTGAAAAGTAAACAGTGGTATCACGAGGAATTTGTGCCTAAAATCAGCCCCATCACACTGATTGCTTTATTATTTACAATCGTCGTGATGTTCAGCTTGAAAGGGAATTTGATTGTTCAGATCCCCTTCGATGTGGTGAAGATTGCAATTCCGTCGATCGTCTACTTCATCATCATGTTTTTGGTCAGCTTTTACATGGCTTGGCGCGTTAAAACAGACTATTCTAGAGCCGCAAGTGTCGCGTTTACATCGGCAGGAAATAATTTTGAATTAGCGATCGCAGTGGCGATCGCAGTATTTGGCATTAATTCGGGTGTTGCTTTTGCCGCCGTCGTCGGGCCTCTAGTGGAAGTGCCTGTATTGATTGGTCTGGTTAATGTGGCTTTCTGGTTTGAAAAACGTTATTTTCTGCCATCTGAATCGAAAATCTTTTAAATTTAGCCAAATTATTCAAAGGAGTTGAACCATGAAACGTGTGATGTTTGTTTGCAAAAAGAATTCTGCCCGTTCCCAAATGGCGGAAGGTTTTGCTAAAACTCTTGGTAAGGGAAAGATTGCAGTGATTAGCTCTGGGTTGGAAGCAAGTCAAGTTAGACCAGAAGCAATCGCAACCATGAAAGAAATTGGTATCGACATTACCGATCAACACTCCAAACCCCTCAGTGATTTCCAAGCACAAGACTTTGATGTAGTGATTTCTTTGTGTGGCTGTGGGGTGAATTTGCCGCCTGAATGGGTTGTGCGGGAAGTATTTGAAGACTGGCAATTAGACGATCCAGCAGAACAACCAGAAATTTTTCCGAGAGTCCGCGATGAAATCAAAGAACGGGTCACTCAATTAATTGAGTCTGTAAATAAAAAATTTACAACTACTCGATATTGAACATCCAAAAAAAGATAACCTCCTGGCAGATTGAACCAGGAGATTGAAACAAATTGATTCATCTTTACAAGCGTTGTAGCAGACTCAAACCGTGGCTATCAGTACCACAGGTATTGAAAAGAAAGTATTCATCAGCCAACTTTTGCACTTGTTCTGATTCCAATACGCTGGGTTTCCAAGGGTTAGGGTTATTGTAGGCGTAGAAAGTTTCCACACCATCGATGCCCTTTTGTGCCGCAGCTGGAATTAAGTCAAAATGCGATCGCTTGTAACGAGCTGGATGAGCCAGAACTGCCAATCCCCCAGCTTCATGAATAGCGGCAATCACGTTACTTGCCTGATATTCTTGCCCTGTAGTCGGCCTTCTTTGCAGATAAGGTTTCATACTAGGATGTTCTGTTGCAAAAGCGTAAGCCAAAATGTGAACTTCTATATTCAAAAGGTTGGCATTGATTTCCACGCCACTCCACAGGTGAGGAGTGGTTACATGAGGATTATTCCACTTCCAATCTTCTAACCAAGCAAGGGCCGCTTGATAGCCGATAATACCATGATGATCGGTGATGGCTAACCCTTTTAACCCAATAGCGATCGCCTGCTCCATCAATGCACTCGGCTGCAACTTGCCATCCGAGAAGACAGTGTGCATGTGAAAGTTGAATAACTTTGGACAACTATGCGCATCAATGTTACGGAATACTTGCTTTAAAAGCTCTGCTGAAGTTGTAGTACGGGCCAAATTTACAACCATAACCCCCTCTGAAGAAAAACATATTTTTTTAACACACCAAAATGCCACATCTCTGGATGAGAAAGAACCAACACTAAAAATTAGTATCAGTTGCTACTTTCTCAGCTTTCTCAGCAAATTTTTCAATATGTTAAGACTACGTTAGCAAATCTTAATCTCAGTAGTCATGGGTAATTTGCACTACTTTAACCTCAATTAGTAGTAAATATTACATCTAAACTTTCATCAATGCGCCTATAACATCTGTGTTAAATGGCTTAATAAATAAAGGTTTAGTAGAGTAATTATCTCGAAGAAGCCGGAAATACAAATTGATTTGGTGTGTAAAAACTATTACTTTTCTCAGTAATTACAGCTTTTTTCTAACCAATAATGATTTTAGCGACCGCATAAGTGAGTCTAAAATAGCTTCGAGAAAACTAGCGATGTCTACGACGGGCTATGCCTACATTTGGGTTGTAGGGAACTCCAAAAAATAAATTATCCAATTTGTGTACTCAACTAGACTTCTTTCTTCCTTGTCCCCCTTGTCCCCCTTGTCTTCCTTGTCCCTCTGCTATGGAATATTTTTTTACTTGGAAGTCCCGTATTATACCCCTCGCGCAATTCCAAAAGAATCTCCCTTCAAGGTGACTCCAAGGGGTTCTATCACTACCTCGCGGGAAAGAGACGCTTCAACTCTTCCAGCGATCGCAGCCGAAAGTTGATGTTCTCTTGCAAGTAGGACAATTCTCTCTGCATCCTGCTTTGATTCTGTATAGAATGCGAATCCTGCACCGTAATTGAACACCGAAAGCATCGTCTCGGCCCCGCCCTCAAGATGACTCTCAACAAATGTAAATATCTCTGGTACTGGGAGCATTGTTTCGATAACGTACCGAAGCGGCTTTACCGATCGCATCAGCTTTTGCCAACCATGACCAGTAATATTCTCCATCGCCGTGGGACGAATTCCTTCGCCCAGCACCGCCTGTACAAGGGGCGTGTAAAGATACGAAGCAGCATTCATCGCTTCCCAGAACTCCTGCCCACTCGGAAGTTTTGTTCTATAGCCATCAGGAAGAGACTCAGCAAGCTTTCGCAGTGGGGTAAAACCGTTCTCATGGGGGCCCGAACTTTCAACCAGAACAATAGTATTTCCGGCATCCAGACGCGAGCTATCAATAGGAACGACACCAGCAGGCATAACCCCAAAAACCGAGCCGGCGATGTCGAGCCGCCCTGGAATCATCTTAGTTTTTAGTTGAGGAGTTTCCCCTGAGAGATACACACACCCGACTCGTTTGCACCCCTCAACTACTCCATCAAGAAATCCATCAAGGAAAGCGGGGGTAAAAATTGTTTCAGGAGTACTCGAAGGCAGATAAAGACCGAGAAGTATAGTCTGCATACCTGAAGTTGCGGCATCGTTCGTCAGACACGAGATGATCTTAATCCCAATATTCCACCAGAATCGTCGAAGTTCTTCTTCAGAAAGATCGTCAGGACGGGTATCGTCTGCTGTGCCTAGTCCTTCCGGCACAAGTGTCATCGAAAGTTCTCTAGCCCCCGCCTCTAGAAATGGAGCGAGGTTGAAGCTGAAAGCGTTAGCACTTGCTCCCAGACCTGATGCGGGGACGATGCCATAAGTGCTTGCAAAGCCAAGTGTGCGTTTTGCAGCATCGATGAAGCGTCGTTTTGCAGCATCGAGAGTATCGTAATCGACTTGATCGAGAGCTTGAGCCATCAGGTTGTGTTTTAAGTTAAGAGTTAGGAGTTAGGAGTTAAAAGTTAGCAAAACTCATAACTCATAACTCCTCACTTTAAAATACCTCATCTTCAATACCGCGCCACCATTCACCTAATTTCATCAAGTCTTGGTAAATATCTTCTAATTCTTTGGTATAAACATCATTTGTCAGAGTGGCTCGACGCTCTTGCAATTTTTTGAGACGCAGTTGTATCAATACCCAAGGTTTAGAGATGCTATTCGTTGCTTCGATGTATTGCGCTAGTTCTTTGCTATCCATATATTTTATATTTTGCTTTCTCTACCATCCTCCTCAACACCTAACCAAAAACAGTCACGACATTAGTATAATGTCAAGCTAGTTTTCAGGGTTTGTAGTCAGCATTTTAGTGCTTAGAAAATAAGGACTAAAGTCCTTACTACGAACTCATTTACCCATCAATTTAAACTTGACTGACTACTGTCGTGACTGCTGACAAAGGTGTTAAGTGAATTATTTCTACTTTAGATATCTGGCACAAACTACGTAGCCGCAAATTAGCTAACTAAAAGACATCGCAGCCAGTTCAAAACTGGCAAGTAATTAAGCTTTAGCCAAGTTTTCAGCAGCAAAGTCCCAGTTGACCAAGTTTTCTAGGAAATTCTTGATGAACGCTGGACGGGCGTTTTTATAGTCGATGTAGTAGGCGTGTTCCCAAACATCCAAGGTTAAGAGTGCCTTCTTACCATGAGCTAGGGGATTTTCTGCATTTGGTGTTTTGATCACCTTTAGCGTACCACCATCATCGATCAGCCAAGACCACCCACTGCCGAATTGAGTTGCAGCCGCGTTAGAGAACTCTTCCTTGAATTTGTCAAAGCTACCAAAATCTTTATCGATTTTGGCTGCGAGTTCACCTGTGGGTGTACCACCACCTTGTGGTTTTAAAGAATTCCAGAAGAAGGTGTGGTTCCAAACTTGGGCAGCGTTGTTGAAGATTCCCACCTTAGAGGAGTCTTGGAAAGAAATTTTGATTACTTCTTCTAGGGACTTATCAGCAAGTTCTGTACCTTCAGTAAGCTTGTTGAGGTTGTCTACATAAGCTTTGTGATGCTTGCCATAGTGATACTCAAAAGTTTCAGCTTTCATGCCAAAAGGCTCTAGAGCATCTTTTTCAAAGGGTAGTGGGGGCTGTACAAATGCCATTGTGTCAAATCCTCTCTTTACCGGTTTCTAGTTTGTAAGCTATTGCAGAAGTTTGGGAAATTAATAGCTTTTATTTTTAGTGGTTTTATGCCTTTGATTAGTGAAACATAAAACTTAACATCGTCATTCTACTACCAAAGTGAAGACAGAAACAAAGTACTTTGTTGATAAGTCAAATCGCTAGCGATTCCTGACTATAAATAAAAATGACTAATATCTTATAACGAAGGGCTAATAACTAAATAGCATTTAGCAATTAAAACTTTAATACTTCTATCTTTAGTAAGATTAATTACGATTTGAAAAATCAGTCGAAAGCGAGATGATTTAGTCTTTAAAGAAGTGTAAGTTAATTTAATAAATATTTACACTTACTACTATAGTGTTAATTTTCAAATTAAAATAACCGATAGTTAACTTATCTATATTTATTTTTAAATACAGTTTTAAGGATGGTAAGTGAATAATCACTCACCACCCTTTGAAACTAAAAAACTAACAGCAAATAGCAGCAATTAATACTGAGATAAACGCTGTTGGTAATAGTTAACGATTTGTGCCGTGACTTCAGACACGTCCAAACCATCAGTTTGAAGTTCGATCGCATCTGCTGCTTTCTGCAAAGGAGAAACCTTGCGTGTACTATCTTTCCAGTCACGTTCGGCGATGTCGTGTTCCAACTGCTCTAAACTCACTTCCGGTTGACCTTGGGTGTTAAAGTCTTGCTGGCGGCGACGGGCGCGTTCGCTAACAGAAGCAGTTAAGAAGATTTTAACTTCGGCATCGGGAAATACGTGAGTACCAATATCCCGACCTTCAGCAACTAAACCACCTCTTTTACCCCAACTTTGCTGTTGTTTAACCAGTGCTTGACGGACAGCGCTTTGTGCTGCGATCGCAGATACAAGAGAAGTTACCTCAATCGTGCGAATTGCCTGGGTAACATCAGCACCATCAATCCAAACCTGCACGGACGAATGTAAATCCTGGGTGGGAATCAGTTCAATTTTACACTGATTAGCTAATTCGGCGATCGCACACTCATCGTCAATCGCAATACCCTTTTGCAGTACTAACCAAGTGACAGCACGGTACATCGCTCCTGTATCTAAATACACTAAACTCAGGTTTGCTGCCACTTGCCGCGCCACTGTGGATTTTCCAGCCCCGGCTGGGCCATCAATGGCGATAATGGGTTGACGATCGCGCAATATGATATTGTCAATCAAACGTGTAGCACCAAAACGAGCTGCGATCGCCAACATTCCTTCCTCCTCAACTTTTTCTAAAGACATCAACGTAGTCGGTTCAACCAATTCAATATATTCCACTGAGACCGTGCTGACCATTGCCACTTCTTGCTGTACCACTGCTATCAACTTGTTGCTATTGCGATCGCCTGCAATGAATGCAGCTTCAGCTCGTTGCAAGCCACGATATAAGACTGCTGCTTGCTCTTTTGCCGTTGCAGTCAAATATTGATTGCGAGAACTGAACGCCAGACCCGACGCTTCCCGTACTGTTGGACAAGCAACAATTTCTACTGGCAAATTTAAGTCAGCTACTAAGCGTTTAATAATTGCTAGTTGCTGACCATCCTTTTCACCAAAGTAGGCACGGTCAGGCTGTACCAAATTGAAAAGTTTGGTAACAATCGTAGCGACACCCTGAAAGTGACCTTGCCGAGAACGACCACACAAGCCTGTCATCATAGCAGATGGAGGGATAACTTGTGTAACCTTTGATTCTTGTATACTCTTCTGAGGAACAGCCATTTCTTCCGGAGTCGGTGCAAAAATGGCATCTACCCCAGCTTGTTCGCAAAGTTGTTGGTCTTGCTCTAAAGTGCGAGGATAGCGTTGATAATCCTCGTTAGGAGCAAATTGCAGGGGATTGACGAAAATACTCACAATCACCGTAGAATTTTCGTGCCGCGCCCGTTGGATCAAGCTTAAATGACCTTGATGCAAATTTCCCATCGTTGGCACCAGACCGACTGCCGTCTGATACCAGCCAGTCATTTCATCTAATCTCAGATCCTCAGCAATCGCAATTAGCTTGTTTTCTGAGCAGCGTTTAGTTAAATAGCAGCGTAAAGCTGCGACTGTTGTCAGCAGGCGCACAAAAATACCCCTAGTTCTTATCGATCCCTCCCCCGTTAGTTTATATCCGAAATAGAGGGAAGAGTTGATTGAACTAGGGGAATTAAGTGATACGGAACTGGGATTGGCTAATGGGGATTGGGTATTGGGTATTGGGTATTGGGGATTGAAAATACTTTTTCCTAGTCCCCAGCCCCTAATTCCCAGTCCCCAGTCCCTAGATTATTTCCCCAATACTTCAATATGCACTGGCGCTACGCCACTGCCCATCATTCCCAAAATTCGAGCCGCGCCGGCAGACACGTCAATGACTCGACCACGAATGTATGGACCCCGGTCATTAATTCGCAGCACTACAGAACGACCATTGCGGGTATTGGTTACACGAACTTTTGTGCCAAAGGGTAAACTGCGATGAGCGGCAGTCATTCCTTCTGGATTAAATCTCTGGCCGCTAGCAGTGCGATTACCAGAACCGTCATAGCCGTAATAAGAAGCTATGCCTCTGAGGGTGGCTTGTACTACTCCGACAGCAACCTGTTGAGGCAGCTTTGGTATTGATATTTGTTGACGAACTGGTAAATTTGCAATCTCTTTTAGGGGAGATGCATTGCCTAATAGTCTCCGCAAGCGATTGGTTGCTTGCAATGCATCTTGCGCTAGATCGTTGGTACTACCTGCTAATCGCGTACCTTCGCTGATTTCGACCAACTCTTCGCCATTAATTTTAATTACATAGCGATCGCCATCTTGCTGGACAGGGACGCTTTTGTTTTGCGCTTGATTGGCAGTAGATTTTTCCCCTGCTTTCCAACTGACGGTAATCTTACTCCCGTCCACGTTTTCTCGATTCAACTGGTTGATCTTAGCTGCTACTACACCAGCTATCTGAACCGGATCGTTGTCAGTGGAGCTAATCTGGTTACTCGCATCTGTTGCGTTCCCAGTATTCAATGCATTTGATGAATTGCTAGCAATAAGGGCGTACCCTTGTACGCCCCCAGTATTGTCAATTGCACCAACTTTTTTAGTCTCAAGATTCGTATTTGATACAGAACTCAAAAAGGTGAGAACAGGTATATTTTTGATAAAAAGGGTTGCCGCCTTACGTCCTTTAATGTTGTGAGGATGAATTTCTGTAATCACAGCATCCAAGGTTTGTTTCCCTGCTGTTGATTGGTACTCTCCCACCTTAACCACATCAGGAGCGGGTGATTTTTGGGATGCTAGCGCATTTCCTTTGGTGGTTTGAGTGCAACCGACTGAGGGTACTCCCAAAACAGCCATAAACAGGGCAACAATAGTCCACAAATGTCTTTGATTCATGCGTCCGTTTTTGAAAGCGACTGTAGAACTTAAAGTTTTATAACTTGCGGGATCGATCGCTAATGAAAGTGATTTCCCTTTTGAAAAACTCGAACTCGTTCCGTTTTCACTTTGTTCTTTATAACTGCAACAGACTAACACGAACCTTTTAGCTTGGGGATCAGGGTTTTAGCGTAACTATGGGCCACTTTCTCAAATTCCCATTCCAATTTGAAGGTCGAAACCTTTCTCAAAAGAGGACTTTGGCTATGTAACGCTTTTTTGTGTAAGTCAAAAATTTCTTAAAAAAACTTTACGTTTATTTCACACTAAAGTAGCGATACCCTATTCACATCACTCCTAAAGGCTCGCAACTATTCGTGTATTCTAGATTACATTCGTATTGGCTATTTCCTATAAGAAGGTAATACAACTTTAATTAAATAGCATCGGCATAAATACCTAAAATCATTTATTTAAGGAAATATTTAGATTTAACTATGAATAAGTCACGAGCTGAGTTACATCTTAAAAAATTATGCAAATTAGTTTGAGTCTGATATCTTTTTTCAAAGTTTTTTCTACTTACATCAATCATTACTTTTATTCTCCATAACTAGACTGATGCTGGTAATAAATATAACTTTACGTAACCGTATTGCTGAGTATAAAAAAAAGGATAATACCCAAAGAAATATTTTTCAGGATTAATAACTTAAAAATTAATAAAACTTTGCGATCGCTTAAACAACAAATATTGCTTGTAATAAAAAATACATTGCATTTCGTTTAATTTCAGTAATTGCTCAAGTATGATTTTTGAGAGCAAGCTGTTATTGACAAAATCTTTGTAACTGTAGGTATGTACAGCTGCACCTCTTCTATATATAGTAAGTATTTTGGGAAATGCCATCAGCCTAATGACAAACCAAGCACATCCAGGAGATATAGAAATAGAACCATCGCCATTAAAAGCTGTTCTCAACGAGTTACATTCCCAGTACAAGTCTCTGCAAGAAGGTGCAGTAGCGAAATACATTCCCGAACTGGCAAAGGCAAACCCGGAGTTGTTCAGCATTTGCATTGTGACAGTAGACGGTCAGGTTTATAAAGTTGGGGACTACGAGCAACTTTTTACCATTCAGTCAATTTCTAAGGTGTTTGCTTATGGACTTGCCTTAGAAGATCATGGACTGGATTATGTTTTAACTAGAGTTGGCGTTGAACCGACGGGAGATGCATTCAACGCGATTGTTTTGGATGAGCAATCGAAGCGACCTTATAATCCAATGGTAAATGCAGGTGCGATCGCCACCACTAGTTTAATCAAAGGTTCTGGCCCAACCGAACGCCTCAACCGGATGCTGGATATGTTTCGCCGATATATTAGCCGCGACGTGTTCGTTGATATTTCAGTTTTTACCTCAGAACGGAGTACAGGACATCGCAACCGCGCAATGGCACATTTGATGCTCAACTTTGGCATGATTGACCGAAACATTGAAGAGGCGCTGGATCTTTATTTCCAGCAGTGTGCTGTGATGGTGAATTGTCAAGACTTAGCAGTGATGGCGGCTACTCTGGCTAACAGAGGTATTAACCCGATTAACAAAGAACAGGCGGTAGATAAGCGTTATATTAAAGATATTCTGAGTGTGATGTATACCTGCGGGATGTACAACTTTGCAGGTGAGTGGGCTTATAAAATTGGGATTCCGGCGAAAAGCGGTATTTCTGGTGGGATTATTGCCGTTGTGCCCAATAAGATGGGCATTGGAGTTTTTTCACCACTGCTAGATGTGCGTGGTAATAGTGTGCGGGGGGTAAAGGTGTGTGAAGAACTTTCTCAACAGTTAGGTTTACATCTATTTGATTGTTCAGGTCAAGAGGCGAAATTTGGTTGAAAGAAGCAAAGGGGTAGAGGAATTTTATTTTATAGTTATTTTAAGACGAGAGTCGGGATTAATATTATGCATAAAGTTTCAAAGCAGACTATAAAGGCAACACAAAAACATGCTCAAAAAGCAATTGAGCATAGCCAAGAGATACAAGAGTTGGGTAAGAGTTTAGAAACAGATGACCAAATCGATCCCGAACAAAAAGAACGTATCGAAGCCTATGGAAAAACCATGCACGAACACGCGCAGAAATTTCAAGATTTGGCGCACAGACTAATAGAAGATCCTTCAACAGATGTATATTCAGAAGCAGTAGAGGAGCATACGAAGGTAAATCAAGCCCATATCGAAGCAATTAAAGAACTTCAAAAGATACAACCGCCAGCTTAAATGAGATATCAATTAAATATGAAATTTATTTGCTTTTAGCTGGATGTATTATTGAGCTTGTTATAAGTTTAATAACTACTTGAGCCTTTTCATTTCAGTTAAACACAGCTGATTATTAGCGTAAGCGTAGCCCGCACTTCGACAAAGCTCAGTGACCACCGCAGGCATCGCTCTATAAACAACTTTTTGGCTTACTATTTAAGATAATATCTCAATCAAGTATCATCTAAACAAGATTAAATCAAGAGAGTCAGAGATGGTTTCTTCCAACAGCAAGATAGGTATTATCGGCGCAGGGACATCAGGAGCTTATCTTGCCAGTTTGCTTATTCAAGAAGGGTTTCAAGTTGACTTGTTTGAAAAAGCGCCTGTAGTTCGTACCGATGGATGTGGTATTTTGATTGTCCAATCAGGTATGCAAGCACTTCATCAAGGAAACCCTCAAATCAGCCAAAAAATTATTAACTCAGGCGATCCTGTAAAATACTTTGAGTTTCGCAACCTTAAAGGTGGATTTATCAATTCAGAAACCGTCACCTATGCTGAAGATGAACTACCAGGAATGCTCGTACACCGGAAAGCGATTTTAGAAGCAATTATTGATACTTTACCCGCTAATAATATTCATTTTAACGCTCAATTAGCTTCGATAACGCAGACTGAGAATAGTGCGATCGCACACTTTAAAGATGGAAGTCACTGGGAAGGGGATCTGATAGTGGGTGCTGATGGCATTCTTTCTAAGGTTCGGCAGTTTGTGGTTCCGAATGTAAAACTATGCTATTTAGGCGATCTAGTTTGGCGAGGGATTGTGACAGATAATAGCTTCTGTCCAGAAGGAAACTTTTTTGTTTATGTACGCGGTCGGGGAATTTATGCAAATTTCTTTCATATTGGCGGAAATCTGACTCATTGGGGTTTCTTTATCGAAAAAGAGCAGACGGGTTCTGAAATAGGCGCACTACAACCGACTGATATATCTATTCCTCCCGAAGAATTAGCTAAACTCCCAGAGGATGCACGAAATTTAATTGAGTCAACCCCTGTGGAAAATATTATCTGTCGTTATTCCTATGACATCGATCCTTTGCCTCAATTGTCTGATGGTCGCGTTATTTTAATTGGTGACGCGGCTCACGCAAAAAGTCCAACTCGCGCTAGAGGCATGACTTCAGGTTGGGAAGATGGTTTGGCTTTAACACAACATCTCACGTCTAGTACTAATATTGCCGAAGCTCTGGAAAATTATCAGACGGAAAGATTACCCATTGTCCACGAATATCAACGCACGAGTCGGGAAATGAGCCAGAAAATTGGTCGTCGTTAGCCAAGGCGAAACTTAAAGTAAAATTAGTTTTTATCTAAATTTAATGAGTAACGATCCTGTAATTAACGAAGATATCATCACCTCGACGATATCTGTCGATCTGGAGAAAGTTCCAGAAATTTTTACACGTCATATTGGCACTTGGAAAGGTGAGTTTATCAAAACTGATAAACGCGGACATTTTTCTGGCAGCTTTTTCGTTACTATTACCATCTCGATTGAGGGGAGTCAGTACCGACAAGTTAACAATTATGAATACTCAGATGGCTCTCATCTCCAGCTTAATTTTGAAGGATACTTTGAAGATAAAATTCTGAAATGGTTTTCTAGCAATTATTCTGATTTTTCTGGAACCGCTTTGGATGTAGGTCAAAACACAATTTACTTTCGGATGACGAAAGCTCAAGATAACGCGCTGATTACATTTATAGAAACAGTAACTTTACTCGATGAAAATCACCGAGTTCGTAGTGCACAAGCTTTGAAAGATGGTATTTTCGATAGTATCTCTTTTATTGAAGAAACTCGTTTTTCCTAAATAGATTAGATAGTCCTAGATTTGAGCAAAGAAGGTTGCAATTGAGCAAAATTGGGTGATTTGACCTTTATTTTTAATAAAATTAAACTGTTTCAGAAAGTTGCTTATCCAGACGGCGAAACAAAAACAGCCAAAGCGGTAGAGAACTATTAATCGCAATTAATCGTACTAAATGACCAGTTGTGACAATTTCAACATTATGATTCAATGCAAGCGAAACTAAGATCATTTCTGCCGATCCTCCTGGTGCTGTGACTAAGAGACACGTTAACCAGTCCCAAGAGGTTAATTGCATTGCAAGTATAGCAGCGATCGCCCCGGCTACGAGAGTCATTCCTACAGACATCAAGGCATAGCCGACAGTCCGCTTTCTAAAATTGGGCTTGTCTCCCCAATATTCACCAATCGTAATTCCCAGGAGCATTTGACCCAATAAGTTTATTATTGGCGGCGGACTAAAGCTAATATCACCGACAAAAGGCAGCCAATGTAGCAAAGGATTAAACCCGATACCAATCAGCAATGCACCAAAGAAATCGCCAGCAGGTATTTTAAATAATATAGCTGGATAAACTACTAATCCAGTAATTACCAGTACTAACAAGAGTAATTCTAGTTGAGATGGATCGAGATTGAGCCAAACAGTGTTGATTGGAAGTGTTTGCGGATAATCATTACCAGCTGATGTCTTAGCGATGAAGGGAATTAGAACAACTACACAGGTAACGCGAATCGCCTGAACTAGGGCAACCAAGCTAACATTTTTATTGTAATCGGCTGCGATCGCTGCCATAATTCCGACACCGCCAGGAACTGTAGCCAGCATTGCTGTAAATAAGTTAGTTTTGCTGATGCGAGAGTAAATGTAACCGATACAGCCTCCACTCAGCAGCAGAAATAAGGTAAGAAAAATAAATATAGGAATACCGGAAGCAATACTAGCTAGATTAGCGTGGGAATTGGAAGCGCCAACAGTTAAGCCAACAAGTGCCATTCCCACTTTTCTAGCAGTGCGGTTAGGTTGGGGAGAATATTGATAAAAAATTCGACACCCTTGAAGAACCACTGTACCAGCCGCAATGCCGCCAAATATCCAGGCAATCCTGCCAATTTGGAACTTTGCAAGGAGTAAACCCAGAGGTAATGCCAGAAGCATTTCCAAGACAAGGACAATTAGTTGCTTGCTAAATAGCTGTTGTTTGGTAACAACAAGATTTTCATGAGTGTGTTTTTCCAGGCTGGGAGTAGCACTTAGACTTTGATTCATCGATACTAAGCTTTTTTTTAAGTCTAAGCTATAGGTGCAAAAGTGGATCTTCTGGGATGCGATCGCGCACTACACATTACCAGAAAGAAGCAAAATGATACAGGTGCAGGGTTTTAGTTTTAGTGGTGAATTTATTTTAGATTTAGGTCAGGTTTGATAGAGAAAAAATTCAAAGCATAAGAGTTTGAAGCATACATTATGGGCAAACTAATCTAGTGGTCAAATTATTATCACTAGGTAAAACCGAATCGGGAGCATCCACTTTTGGAAGAAACATAATTTTGATACTCCGAAAACCCTACTATATGGTTCATCTAAAAAAGTAAATCCGCCGAAAATGGATGCTCCCACCGAATCGGACAACACCATTATGTACAAATCTATCAATCTTGATCAATTAAGAAATCAATCTGTTAACTACCACTCTAAAACACCTTTCCAGCATCAAATTGAAGCATTTGAAGCCCTGAGTAAAACGTTTAAATTTGGTAGTGAAAAACCTGGTAGTGGAATTTTAGTACTTCCTACAGGTGCTGGCAAGACATTTACGGCTGTCAGATGGTTATCTGACCATGTAATCCCTAAAAATATTAAGATTCTTTGGTTAGCTCCTTCATTTTACCTATTGGATCAAGCATCTGATACCTTTTTTAAAGCTGCTAAGGATATTCCAGAGCCAAAGAAAACGTTAAATATTCGGTGCGTTTCTAGTAATCCTTCTCATGCAAAAGCCTCATCTATACAACTGACTGATGATATTGTCATTATGACAATACAAACAGCCATCAATAATTTACATACTGATGCTATAGACAATTAAAAACAACCTTGGTTGTCATGCTGAATACATCAATGTTACTACGATGAAATAAAATTACTAATTTCAAATTAGTATTGACTAGACTAATCAAAAATCGGGACTGAGAAATAAATCTCAGTCCCGATAAAAAAGCGGGCTAACCGCTATTTATATGGTTAACCCGTGCAGCTTTGGGAACGCGCAGAGAAATTGTTATTGCAATACCAACTTCACATTGGCGTTTTGCAGACCGCGCTGTTTCACTTCAGCCAAAGTTTTGTTAACGGCATACTTTTGGTTGATTGAGTTGATCAACTCGGTTTGGTTGTGCTTCTTAGCAACGCCCCACAGGTCAGCGATTAGGTCAAAAGAACCATCGCCATTGCGAGACCAGCCGAGGTCATATTCGCCTTCCAACACGGCAACGATGTCAGAACGGACACGCTGACCGTTATAACCACGGACATCAGCTTCAGTCTTTACGCTGATACCGAGGTCGCGCAAGGAAGCCTTGAGGATTTCGGCATCGGTGATTTTGGTACGCAGGGTGCTAAAGTGAGACATTTGGGTTTCCTCCAATGAGAAGATTGAGAAAAACGACAACGGTTTGTTTTGGGCGAAGCCGCGCTTAACAGGATGCGGCTTTTTTTATAACTGCTAGCATTTTCTGCTAGCCTTTCCCCCTGGGATGGCAGAGGAAAGCTTTTAAAACTCCATTCGCTGATATTCAGCTACGGAGGATGCTGCGGGGCGTGCGCGCTGTCTGGCCCAATCTCTCAGAGCCGTTACTTGTTCTTGCATCGTTCGAGACAGCGGCAATGTTGCCTTTAGTGCAGCAATAATATCTAGTTGGGTGAACTCCCGATCTTGGGCAAAAGCTTCATACATTGCCGCAACGATCGCTTGTTCTATTTCTGCCCCAGAAAAGCCATCAGACATCTTGGCTAGTTGCTCAAGGTCAAATCGAGAGATGTCTTCACGGCGCTTGGTCAGATGAATGTTGAAAATCTGCTGCCGTTCTTCTGGTGTGGGCAGATCGACAAAGAAAATTTCATCAAATCGTCCTTTCCTCAAGAACTCGCCAGGTAAGCGTTCTACTCTGTTGGCTGTTGCCATCACGAACACTGGTGATTTCTTATCTTGCATCCAGGTGAGGAAAGAGCCGAAGATTCTACTTGAAGTCCCGCCATCAGAATCAGATGAACCTCCACTACCAGCAAAGGATTTATCTAATTCATCGATAAACAAAATCGCTGGGGAAATAGATTCTGCTGTTTTCAGGGCGTTTCGCAGATTTGCCTCACTTCGTCCCACCATTGAGCCGTCGTAGACTCGCCCCATATCCAAGCGCAACAGTGGTAAACCCCACAGCCGGGAAGTAGTTTTAGCAATCAATGACTTACCGCAACCGGGAACTCCTAAAATTAACATCCCCTTTGGTTGAGGCAAACCGTACTCTCTCGCTCTTTCTGTGAAAGCGTTAGAGCGTTGCTTGAGCCATCTTTTTAACTCTTCTAAGCCACCTACAGCATCAATAGTTTCATCTTCTTCAATATATTCTAAGATGCCATTACGCCGAATTAGTTGCTTTTTCTCAGATAAAACGATGTCTACTTCATCTTCCGTTAAACGCTCTTTAGTTACCTGTGCCTTACGGTAGACTTTCTCCGCTTCATCTTTAGTTAGACCCAAAGCAGCTCTGAGAAGTTTTTCTCTGGCTTCTGTTGTCAACCGCCGACCGCGATTTTGCTCTATATGGTGAGTTAAGACTTTATTCAACTCAGCCATATCTGGCAATGTAAAGTCGAGAACGACAACTTCTTTTTCCAGTTCTATAGGTACTTGTTGCATCGGAGACATCAAAACGATGTTCTTTTGCATACCTTTGAAACTAGCGATCGCATCACGCAGCGATCGGTTAGTTGCAGGCGCATCTATAAAGGGATGTAAATCTTTAAGAATAAATATACTTGGTTCTTTCTGCCGGATAATCCACTCAATCGCCGCCTCTGGAGACACGGTATTATGTTGGGTAACATTCCGCGGTTGACCGTACTCAACAATCCCGTGTGTTACTGTCCAAACAAATACCCGACGTTGGGGCTTTAATGACTGTGCGATTGTGGAAATTGCTTGCTCGGCCCGCTCTTCCTCGGAGGTAACAAGGTAGATTAAAGGGTATTGAGCTTGAATTAGGATCTTGAGCTCTTCGTTCATACTTCGACCTACTTGAGACCTTATAGAGACAGTAGAGACATTGCTTCTGGTAAAGACAACCGGATCTGTGAATATCTATTTAGCAATTTAGCAAGGAACTAACTCTTCCTCACTCTTGGGATTGGTTTCATCTTCATCCATCTCGTTAAGAGAAAGATGCTCTTGACCAACTACTCCTGGTTGATTGCCTAAAGTAACCAGTTCCCCATCACGTAAGACTAGCGAGCTATCACAAGTTGGACATGAATAAACTCTATGAGTCCGCCCATAAGAAGAATCTTCTAACTCATCAACCAATTCTTGATTGGATAGGTAAAAACCAAGGGCACGTTCGGCAAGTTCTGACATTGGCTCGGAATCAACTGCTGAACGAATCTTCAGTTTTCTGTGCAACTCTGGCGATAAATACAAAGTGACCTTTTGCTTAGTTTGCGTTTGCATATAACTCTTTAACGGTCTTACCCGGGTATGTATATCAAGTTATCGGTTCTTTTATTGGTTGTCAAGACAGTAAAACGTTTTAACGTCTATTTCGTTACATTTATTTATATTTTCGGTTGCTGGCATCATCATTAGTGGCTCTAGCCCTTGAAATTGAGCGATAAATCGCTCACTACGAATCTCTTAAAATTGATGTGGCAGATTATTAGTTAGCTGATTGAGAATAGTGCAATATCAGAGTTTCTGGTATTTCCTGGTATTTCTATGAAATCAGTGACTTTGGCAAAATGTGTAATGTAAATGGCTACTGCTAATAAAATCTCTAGTTTGGGGCGAAGAATTTATCGGTTTGCCGCCAGCGTTAGCGGAGTCATTGCCCTGTTAATCATGCTGTGGGGTTGTACTGCAAATGATTTTAACGCTGGAGCGATCGCATGGAAAACTTATAGCAACTTCCGTTATGGCTTTGAATTTCCATATCCGAGTAATTGGACTTCTTTAGCAGCACCAGCAAATGATGATGGAATTGCGTTTATTGCACCACAGGATAACTCAGTAGAAATTCGAGGGTGGGCAAGTCAGCAGTTACCAAATTCTATTGTTACAGATCGAGAATCTGTGAAACAGATAAAACCCAACTTTCAAACCGCCCAAGGAATGTCTGGGGTACTGGTTGTAGAAGTCGATCGACAACTAGGTTCAATGACACTGACACTAACTCAGAGTCAAGTGAAATACTACTGGCAGGGACGAAGCAAGAGCCAAGAATTTCAAAATTACTATCGTTTCTTTTATTACATTGCCCAGCAGTATCGCATTCCGAAGTCCTGAGTTATGGGGTATGGGGCATGGGGCATGGTGCAGAGGAAGAATAAGAACTATTAACTCCTCACTCCTCACTCCTCACTCCTCACTCCTCACTCCTCACTCCTCACTCCCAATCCCGAAAATCCACATCTCTTTCAGAATGATGATTGAGAGGGTACAGAAACCTGATAGATTTAGCTATCAGCGAGTAAAAACTGGTGAAGATGAAAGTCCTGGTTATTGGTGGTGATGGATATTGCGGTTGGGCAACTGCTCTTTACCTTTCCAATCGAGGTTATGAAGTTGGAATTTTAGATAGTTTGGTGCGGCGGCACTGGGATAATGAACTTGGTGTCGAAACTCTCACTCCGATCGCACTAATTCAACAACGTCTCCAGCGCTGGCAAGATTTGACGGGTAAATCGATTGACTTGTTCATCGGCGATATTACGAATTACGAGTTTCTCCATAAAACATTACAGCAATTTCAGCCGAATGCTTTGGTGCATTTTGGCGAACAGCGTTCAGCCCCATTTTCCATGATTGACCGAGAACATGCAGTTGTTACCCAGGTCAATAATGTAGTTGGGACGTTGAACTTGCTGTACGCTATGCGGGAAGATTTCCCCGACTGTCATTTGGTGAAGCTGGGGACAATGGGCGAATACGGTACACCCAATATTGATATCGAAGAAGGGTATATCACCATTGAACACAATGGACGCAAGGATACCCTACCTTATCCCAAGCAGCCCGGTTCAATGTACCATTTAAGCAAAGTGCATGATAGTCATAACATCCACTTTGCTTGCCGAATTTGGGGATTACGGGCAACGGATTTAAATCAGGGTGTAGTTTATGGCGTCTTAACCGAAGAAACGGGGATGGACGAACTATTGATTAATCGGCTAGATTACGATGGTGTGTTTGGTACTGCACTAAACCGCTTTTGTATTCAAGCAGCAATTGGACATCCGTTAACTGTCTACGGTAAAGGTGGACAAACTCGCGGATTTTTGGATATTCGGGATACAGTTAGATGTGTGGAATTAGCGATCGCTAACCCCGCCGAAGCTGGTGAATTCCGCGTATTTAACCAATTTACCGAACAATTCAGCGTTGGCGACTTGGCATTGATGGTGAAAAAAGCTGGTAACGCTATGGGATTGAACGTAGAAATCAATCACCTAGATAATCCCAGAGTCGAGAAAGAAGAACATTACTTCAACGCTAAAAACACTAAATTGCTCGATTTAGGTTTACAACCTCACTTGCTTTCTGACTCTCTCCTTGATTCTCTGTTAAACTTTGCCATCAAGTATCAGACGCGAGTCGATCCTAAACAAATTCTGCCTAAAGTCTCTTGGCACAGAAATTAGGATAAACTCTGCGTGCGGCTGATAACAGAACCTTATTTAACTCAAGTCAGTAATTGGCCTGAAAATGGTCGTCATATTTTAGCGCAATATGACGACCATTCAATTGTTGTTTATCAAGCGTATCGTCCAGCTATTGGTAACTTTGCCGCCACCTACGGTCATTTTGGTGGTGATTTCAGTTTTGAGCGTATGAGTTGGATAAAACCTAACTTCCTTTGGATGATGTATCGTTCTGGATGGGGTACAAAAAATGGGCAAGAGGTAGTGTTAGCTATTTGGATTAAGCGTTCGGCTTTTGATGAAATCTTAGCGACGGCTGTTCATTCCAGCTACATTCCAGAACTTTATCCTGAAAAAAGTGTATGGCAAAAAGCATTGAAGCGATCGCAAGTTCGCCTACAATGGGACCCAGACCATCACCCATCTGGGACAAAATTAGCAAGACGCGCTATTCAGTTAGGGTTACGTGGTGAAGTACTAGCTGCTTACGCCAAAGATTGGATTGTCAACATTGAGGATATCTCGGACTTTGTACAAAAACAGAGGCAAAACATTAAATCTGACTGTGCAGAGTTGATTACACCACAGGAGAGGGTCTATTCTGTGTTTGATACCGAAACGCAAGCAAAGCTGAGATTATCTGCCTGGACTGAATAGTTTTTTATGAGAATTGCCCTGTTTACCGAAACCTTTTTACCCAAGGTTGACGGCATTGTAACGCGCCTGCGCCATACTGTCGATCATCTCCAGCGCAGTGGTAATCAAGTATTGGTGATTGCCCCTGATGGAGGCATTACGGAACACAAAGGCGCTAAAGTTTACGGCGTTACTGGCTTTCCTCTGCCATTGTACCCAGAATTGAAAATGGCACTTCCCCGCCCAGCCATTGGTTACGCTTTAGAAGAGTTTAAGCCTGATATTATTCATGTCGTTAATCCAGCAGTTTTAGGTTTATCTGGCATATTTTATAGCAAAATCCTCAAAATCCCCTTAGTAGCGTCTTACCATACGCATTTACCCCAATATCTCCAGCATTACGGCTTAGGGATGCTGGAAGGTTTTCTTTGGGAACTGCTAAAAGGCGCTCATAATCAAGCTGCTTTGAATCTGTGTACCTCCACAGCAATGGTGGAGGAACTGACAGCACATGGTATTGAACGTGTAGATTTATGGCAGCGCGGGGTAGATACGGAATTATTTCACCCCGATTTAGCTAGTGTAGAGATGCGATCGCGCCTATCAAAAAATCATCCAGAAAGTCCATTATTACTTTACGTGGGGCGACTTTCGGCTGAAAAAGAAATTGAGCGTATCAAACCAATTTTAGAAGCGATTCCCGAAGCGCGGTTAGCATTGGTTGGAGATGGGCCGCACCGTCAAGCATTGCAAAAACACTTTGCTGGCACAAACACTTATTTTGTTGGCTATCTTATGGGGCAAGAGTTAGGTTCTGCCTTTGCGAGTGCCGATGCCTTCATTTTTCCTTCCCGCACAGAAACACTAGGCTTAGTACTACTAGAAGCAATGGCTGCTGGCTGTCCCGTGGTAGCAGCCCGTTCCGGGGGAATTCCTGATATTGTCACAGATGGAGTAAATGGATATCTTTTTGAGCCAACAGCAGATGTTCAAGGAGCCATCGCTGCTACTGTTCGACTCTTAGAACAAAAACAACAACGAGATATCATCCGTCAAAATGCCCGCCAGGAAGCAGAAAGTTGGGGTTGGGCAGCTGCTACCAGGCAGCTACAAGATTACTATCAAAAGGTGATATTTTCTGAACAGTTGGCAAAATAAGGAAGTGGGGAGATGAGGGAGCAGGGGAGGCTGGGGAAGAAGAATTAATAACCATGCCCTATGCCCAAAATCTAAAATCTGAAATTCCGATGAGCGAAACAGACTCATGATACAAGCCCATTTATTTATGGGGATTATTAATTTTGAATTTTGAATTTTTAATTCGGAGCGAAGCGACGTGACACTCCCCAACTCTGGCAGCGTCTTGGCTACATTAACTGAACTGACTCAAGTTAATCGCGCTCATGCCCTACTGCGTCGCGTCAAAGACTTATCTGTTAATGAATTTGTTTGCTTACTCGACTTTATAACTGCTGAGTTCCAGCAATTTCTGAGAGCTATTGAACTAATCAATAATGAAGCTCTAGAAACTATGTTGGAGAAAGTATTAGAAGCTATCACACTCAAAATTGGTCAAATTCTCCAAGCAGAACATACAGCCATTTTTTTAGTTGATTATGACAAAGGTCAACTGTGGTCAAAAGTTCCTCAAGATAATACCCAAAAATTCTTAGAAATTCGTACTCCCATTACAGTGGGTATCCCTGGTCATGTTGCCAGTACAGGTCAATATCTAAATATATCTGAAACTTATACTCATCCCCTGTTTAGCCCAGAACTTGAAAAACAAATGGGCTACAAAATCCGTAATATTTTATGTATGCCCGTTATCAGTAGTAAAAACCAGACTGTAGCGGTAGTGCAACTAGCTAATAAAACCGGGAATGTTCCGTTTAATCATGATGATGAAGAACGTTTTCGAGACTTTGCAGCTTCGATTGGTATTATCCTGGAAAGCTGCCAATCTTTTTATGTAGCGGCTCGGAATCAAAGAGGCGCAACGGCTTTGTTGCGGGCAACTCAGACATTGGGGCAAAGTTTAGATTTAGAAGCGACTTTGCAGATAGTCATGGAACAAGCTCGAATTTTAATGCAAGCAGACCGCAGCACTCTGTTTTTATATCGTAAAGAGCTAAACGAACTCTGGACGAAAGTTGCAGCAGCAGCAGATGGCACAAACTTGATAGAAATTCGCATTCCTGCTAACCGTGGCATTGCTGGATATGTAGCTTCCACTGGTGAAGCCTTAAATATTTCCGATGCTTATAAAGACCCCCGCTTTGACCCGACTACAGATAAAAAAACTGGTTATATAACTCGCAATATCCTGTGTTTGCCAGTATTTAATTCTGCAAATGAATTGATTGGCGTTACACAATTAATTAATAAGCAACAAAGCAGTTTTACTGCTTCTGATGAAGAGTTTATGCGGGCTTTTAATAATCAGGCAGGAATTGCCTTAGAAAATGCTCGGCTGTTTGAAAATGTGCTGTTAGAAAAACAGTATCAAAAAGATATTTTACAAAGTCTGTCAGATGCCGTGATTTCTACAGATATGGCAGGACAGATTGTCACGATTAATGATGCAGCCCTAGAGTTACTGGGTTGTCCGATAGGAGATGCTAATAGTAAAAACAACAAGCTTTTGTGGGAACAAAATTTGATTGGTCGTCTAGTGTGGGAAGTTGTGCCAATTGAAAATCTCCAAATGCGACTAGAAGATAGTCTGAAAACTGGAGCGAAACATTATGTGCCAGAGCAAAGTTTGATGCTGGGAGTGCATCAAGTTATGAGTGAGGAGTTAGGAGTTAAAAGTGAAACTCAATACTTAGCATTCACCACTCAGTACTCAATTTTAGCAGTGCGCGATCGCACCAACCCCGATACTTTTATTCCTTGGAATCAATCTCTGACTCTCCAATCTGAGTTTCTCACTTCTAATGAGGTACAAACATTAGAGCGCAATATCAATCTTACTGTTAATCCCCTGACTAACCCAGAAGGCGGTGTACGTGGTGGTTTAGTGGTCTTAGAAGACATTACTCAAGAGAAACGAATGAAAACTACCATGTCCCGCTACCTAACGCCCCATGTCGCTGAACAAGTTATGGCTCTAGGGGAAGATGCTTTAATGGTAGGCGAACGCAAGGAAGTAACTATCTTGTTTTCTGATATCCGTGGCTACACAACACTTACGGAAAATCTCGGTGCAGCTGAGGTGGTATTGCTGCTCAATCAGTATTTTGAAACGATGGTAGAGGCGGTTTTTAACCACGAAGGCACTCTCGATAAATTTATTGGTGATGCCTTAATGGCGGTATTTGGTGCGCCGCTACCATTGACAGAAAATCATGCTTGGAGGGCTGTGCAGTCAGCGTTAGATATGAGACGCCGCTTAGAGGAATTTAACCAACGGCGAATTATCCAGGCGCAGCCGCGAATTCGTATTGGCATTGGGATTAGTTCTGGGGATGTGGTTTCGGGTAATATTGGTTCCCGCAAACGAATGGATTACACCGTCATTGGAGATGGTGTAAATTTAAGTTCGCGTTTGGAAGCGGTAACTAAAGATTACGGTTGTGATATTCTTTTAAGCGAATTTACTTATCAATTGTGCAGCGATCGCATTTGGGTGCGCCAGTTAGATAAAATCCGAGTCAAAGGGAAACACCAGGCCGTGAATATCTACGAGTTAATTGGCGATCGCAATACTCCCCTAGATACCAACACTCAAGAGTTTTTGTTTCATTATCATACTGGACGCGCTGCTTATTTATCGCGCAACTTCTCACAAGCGATCGCCTGTTTTGAGTCCGCCAAATGCATTCAACCCCAAGACCAAGCTGTTGATATCCACCTAGAGCGTGCGCGTAATTATCAACAAACCCCTCCTCCAGAGTCCTGGGATGGTGTCTGGACAATGCTTACTAAGTAGTCATTTGTCATTGGTCATTTGTCATTTGTTATTTTCCCTATGCCCCATGCCCCATGCCCCATGCCCATTCAATCTTTAGTCTCTCCTCGATCATCTTGAAAGGGATCTTCGCCAATTCCTAGCTCTTTTTTTGAGCGTTTCAACTGTTTCCATAGATCCTTTATTTGTTCGTAAGCTGCACCTGGAGGTAGTTTTCCACCTGTCTCTAAGTTGCAAATGTAACTTACCCGTTGAGCAAATTCCTGGAGATTTGCATTAAAAACCAAGTTTTCTGGCTTCACCTGACCGTAGTAGCGACCGCGAGGGAAGAGAAAATCATCCTTGTTCACTATTTTTTTCTCCATTTATTCAATTCACCTTGTGTTTGGGTTTCTGAAGCTGAATTACCAGCTAACCTAATCTTTACTTTTGTCAGATTGGGGTAAATCAGATCGTCCGACTCCTTTTCCAATTGTCGATCGGGAATTGGTTAATTCAGATTTTGATACTAGAGGATAAAGCTTAAGATACTTTGTGTTGTAAATATTACAAAAAAAGTTTGCGCCAAAGTAACTAGAGAGAATATTTTATTTTCCTCCTGGTTATCAATTTATCTCATCTTTATTTATGAAGTTTAAATTGTAATTAGCTTCAGTCGAAATCTTTAGGTACAAATTATTATGGCATACTAGTATGGCTAAGTAACTTATTTTATCAAAACTCATTAGATTTATGAGCGTAAAACTACTTAGATGAAAATACTAGATCCGAAAGCAAATTGTCCTCTGTTAAAAGTTAGAGATTTAGTTATAAATATTTGGCAACTGGCTATTAAGCAGCGAGCCACAAGAGAAAATTGGTCTGGGTATTAGTTATTACTTATTTTAACCTGCCTCTGCTTCCTCTTAAATAATCACCAATGGTTAATAGTTAATAACTAAAGATAAAATGGTGAAGCCTCAAAGGACAATTTTTGTCCGTCGCCTAAAACACTACCTGCCATCATGTCTGTTAATTCCAAATTATACGAAGGCAAAGCAAAAATTCTTTATACAACGGACGATCCAGAAGTCTTGTTGGCTGATTTTAAAGACGATGCCACGGCGTTTAACGCCCAAAAGCGTGGCAACATCAAAGGAAAAGGAAAAATTAATTGTAGCATTTCTAGCCAGCTTTTTAAACAGTTAGAGGATTCTGGTATAAAGACTCACTTTATCGATAGTCCTGCCCCGAATCAAATGCGGGTGAGAGCAGTAAAGATTTTACCCTTAGAAGTAGTGATCAGAAATATTGCTGCTGGCAGTTTGTGTCAGCAAACTGGTTTACCAGTAGGTACAATTCTGAAACAGCCTTTGGTTGAGTTCTATTATAAAAACGATTCATTAGGAGATCCTTTATTGACACGCGATCGCCTGTACCTGTTAGAACTGGCGACTGCGGAACAAGTAGACGCAATTACACATCTTGCATTGCAAATCAATGAATTTCTCAATAACTTTTGGCAGCAGTGTGGCATTACCCTAGTAGACTTCAAACTAGAGTTTGGTTTGGACTCACAACAGCAGTTACTCTTGGCAGATGAAATTAGCCCCGACACCTGTCGTTTATGGGATACCGCAGAAAAAGACTCAAACCGCCGGGTAATGGACAAAGATCGCTTTCGCCGAGACTTAGGAAATGTAGAGGATGCCTACCAGGAGGTCTTACAAAGAGTGCTAAAAGCAGTAGAAACTATAAGTTAATCAAGTAAAAACCAAAAGGTGAGAAGGAATTATATTTAACTTTTGCCTTTTGCCTTTTGCCTTGTAAAGTAAAAAAGCAAAAGAAAAAAATTATGTTTTGAAATTTTACCTTTGGCATAAGGGCATTATTGCCTTGTGATGGTGTGTGTGTGGTCGTGAAGAGGAATATAAGTAAAATGCGTTTATCTCCCGTATTGCTGGCAGCAGTAGCAATTGCAGCCCCTTTGGGTGGCTCATTGAGTGCGAATGCAGAAACCGCCAACAATTCCAAACAGACAACAGAAGTTTTGACACTAGAAAAAAATCAACACCCAGAAAAGGACACTGGTCAGGTTAACTCTAGTAAAAGTCTAGAATCTCAACCTAAATCTACAGCAACTATAGAGGCAGAGCGTCCCCAATCCCGCGTCGTCGCAATTTACCCTGCCAACCCAGCAGCAAGCGCGACCCCAAAGGTAATTGTGCCAACCTCCACAACGCCAAGAACTGCACAAACCCCTGAAATTAATTCCAGTCCTACTCAACAGCCGTCTCCGGCTCCAGACATTCCACCGCCAGAAATTCAACAACCAACGCCTTCCCTAACTCCTGAGACCACTCCAGTCCCAGAAAATGTAAATCCACCGACAACAGAACCTTTATTACCCACAACTCCAGAACCATCAGCTACTCCAGATATTCCCCCCCCAGCTAGCCAACAAAGAACACCTACGTTATTCCCAGGTGCTACTCCCAGTCCCCAGAATGTAAATCCACCGACAACTCCGGGCAATACTCCATTCCCAGGTGCTACTCCCAGTCCCCAGAATATAAATCCACCGACAACTCCGGGCAATACTCCAGTCCCAGGTGCTACTCCCAGTCCCCAGAATGTAAATCCACCGACAACTCCGGGCAATACTCCATTCCCAGGTGCTACTCCCAGTCCCCAGAATATAAATCCACCGACAACTCCGGGCAATACTCCAGTCCCAGGTGCTACTCCCAGTCCCCAGAATGTAAATCCACCGACAACTCCGGACAATACTCAACCCAACACAGCCCCAGAAGCCAATGACCCCCGCGTACTGGTATCGGAAGTAGTAGTTAGATCCCAAGCTGGGCAACTACCACCAGGGCTGGAAGAGCAAGTTTACAGAGTAATTCGTACCCAACCAGGACAAACAACTACCCGCAGCCAACTGCAAGAAGATATTAACGCTATCTTTGGTACTGGCTTCTTCTCCAACGTCCAAGCAGCGCCAGAAGATACCCCCTTGGGAGTGCGGGTAAGCTTTGTTGTCCAGCCTAACCCCGTCCTCAGTAAAGTAGAAGTGCAAGCCAATCCTGGTACTGGTGTCCCTTCTGTACTACCAGCTAATACTGTAGATGAGGTATTTAAAGAACAGTATGGCAAAATCCTCAATTTGCGTGACTTGCAAGAAGGCATCAAGCAGTTAAACAAGCGGTATCAAGACCAAGGTTACGTCCTAGCTAACGTGATTGGGGCGCCACAAGTCTCTGAAAGCGGAGTTGTTACCTTACAAGTAGCAGAAGGGGTAGTAGAAAATATTAGAGTCCGGTTCCGCAACAAAGATGGACAGGAGACAGACGAAAAAGGACAACCAATTCGCGGACGGACACAGGATTACATCATTACCCGAGAAGTGGAGTTAAAGCCAGGACAAGTATTCAATCGCAACACAGTACAAAAAGACCTACAGCGCGTGTATGGACTGGGACTGTTTGAAGATGTAAATGTGTCCCTTGACCCTGGTACCGACCCCAGCAAGGTGGATGTAGTAGTGAATGTAGCTGAACGCAGCAGCGGCTCTATTGCGGCTGGGGCAGGGATTAGTTCTGCTAGCGGACTTTTTGGAACAGTTAGTTATCAACAGCAAAACCTGAACGGTAGGAACCAAAAACTGGGGACAGAAATACAGGTGGGAGAACGGGAACTGCTGTTTGACGTGCGGTTTACCGATCCCTGGATCGCAGGAGATCCTTACCGGACTTCCTACACAACCAATATTTTCCGTCGCAGTTCTATTTCGTTGATTTTCGATGGTAAAGATGAAGATATTAGGACGTTTGATCCGGGTAATCCCACTGATGTGGATTCTCAGGATCGCCCCCGGATTCTCCGTGTAGGTGGTGGTGTCACCTTTACCCGTCCCTTGTCTGCCAATCCTTATAAAACTTCTGTCTGGACTGCCTCAGCGGGTTTACAGTATCAACGAGTTTCCGCTCGTGATGCTGATGGCAATCTGAGAAAAACAGGAGCGGTATTTGATGATGATACTGGAAACCGCCTCAGTGATGAAATTCCATTGACTCTCTCTAGCGGCGGTCAAGACGATTTACTACTGTTTCAAGTAGGGGTACAGCGCGATCTCCGTAATAATCCGCTGCAACCCACTAGTGGTTCTTATCTCCGCTTTGGAGTCGATCAGTCAGTCCCTGTGGGACTAGGCAACATCTTCCTGACCAGATTGCGGGGTAGCTACAGCCAATATTTACCCATTAAGCTGATTAGCCTTAGCAAAGGGGCACAAACCTTAGCATTTAACCTGCAAGCAGGAACCATCGTCGGTGACTTGCCTCCCTATGAAGCTTTTACCCTTGGGGGTAGTAACTCCGTCCGGGGTTATGAAGAAGGAGCATTAGGTAGTGGACGCTCTTATGTGCAAGCATCAGTTGAGTATCGGTTTCCAGTTTTTTCAGTAGTTAGTGGCGCACTATTTTTTGATCTCGGCAGTGACTTGGGAACTAGTACTAGGGCTGCTGAAGTGTTGAACAAAAATGGCAGTGGCTATGGTTATGGCCTTGGCGTTCGCGTCCAATCTCCACTGGGGCCGATTCGGATTGACTACGGTATCAACGATGATGGTGACAGTCGGATTAATTTCGGTATTGGCGAAAGGTTTTAATTTGTCATTAGTCATTAGTCATTGGTCATTGGTCATTAGTGAATCACGAAGGACAAGTGACAAGTGACAAAGGACAAAGGACAAATGACAATTAACTTTTCTGGATTAGCTTGCTAATTGTTACATTTACCTCAATACTGTTCCGATAAAGGGATTAATGACATTTTTCAGGGAATATCAGGGATTTTACCAAAACAGACGATGAACAATACTAAAGGAAATATATTGACTTTTCGGCTATGCGACAGCACACTCTAGCAGCCCAAATCACCCAAATAGGGGTGGGACTGCATAGCGGTGTGAATACCCAGGTGCGGATATTACCAGCCGAGGCGGGAAGTGGACGCTACTTTGTGCGGGTGGATTTACCGGATTTGCCAATAATTCCAGCCCAAGTTGCAGCAGTTAGTCACACTGTTCTTTCAACTCAGTTGGGTAAAGGTGAGGTATATGTTCGCACGGTAGAGCATTTGTTGGCAGCACTTTCGAGTATGGGTGTGGATAATGCCCGAATTGAAATTGATGGTCCAGAAGTCCCACTTTTAGATGGTTCAGCAAGTGTGTGGACGGCTAATATTGCCCAAATTGGCTTAGTCTCACAACTCGTTAACAACCAAGTTCCCTTGGCTATTACAGAACCAATATGGGTCTATCAAGAAGATGCCTTTGTATCTGCCCTTCCAGCAGCAGAAACCCGCTTTAGTTACGGTATTGATTTTGACCTGCCTGCTATTGGTAATCAATGGCATAGTTGGTCGCTAACCGCTGAACTAGAAAAAACTTCTGCTAGCTTTGCTGCGGAAATCGCTCCTGCTCGTACTTTTGGGTTACTGCATCAAATTGAACACTTACAAAAAACAGGGTTAATTAAAGGTGGCAGTTTGGATAATGCACTCGTTTGTGGCCCAGAAGGCTGGCTAAATCCACCGTTGAGATTTGCAAATGAGCCAGTCCGTCATAAAATCTTGGATTTAGTAGGAGATTTGAGTTTACTAGGAACTTTTCCTCGTGCTCATTTTTTAGCGTATAAAGCCAGTCATAATTTACACATTCAACTGGCTCAGAAAATTTTAGATTTTGGATTTTAGATTTTAGATTCGATCTAAAGTTTGCATCCAGGATTATTAAGGCTTTGGATATACGCTTGCCTACTCAACTTTTAGATAAAAAATCAACTACACCGCCAATGTCAATCCTCACTGAAGTGAATACCATCGATACGACTACACCTACATCTACCGAACCACAGGGTATAAATGAGATTACAATCAGTTCTGAGATTAAAACAACTTTCACATCTGAAGAAATTCAGAAATTGCTACCCCATCGCTACCCATTTTTACTTGTAGACAAAATCATTGACTACGTGCCAGGTAAAAAAGCTGTTGGAGTTAAAAATGTCACTATCAACGAACCCCATTTTCAAGGACATTTCCCTGAACGTCCACTGATGCCAGGGGTGCTAATTGTTGAAGCAATGGCACAAGTTGGAGGCATTGTCCTAACTCAAATGTCTTCGGTAGAAGGCGGGTTGTTCGTCTTCGCTGGTATCGATAAAGTTCGCTTTCGTCGCCAGGTCGTGCCGGGGGATCAACTACTAATGACGGTGGAACTGTTATGGGTAAAACAACGTCGTTTCGGTAAGATGCAAGGTCGTGCCGAAGTTGATGGTCAACTTGCTTGTGAAGGAGAATTAATGTTTTCTTTAGTTAGCTAAAAGTTTGCTTTCGTGGTATGGGTATAGCCGTGAAATGCCCTTGCTGAATCCTAAAACAGGATAACAGTTAAAAAATCCACAATAGCATCTGAATAATTTCTTGATTTTCGCCGCCCTCTCTACGAGACGCACTCACAAACACATTTAACTTGCTTTGCCCGACACTTTCGTTCACTGAAATATTTCACACTCAACAACGCCAGTCGCCTCAATGGGGCGGTAGTCTGTACAACTCTCGCAGAGTAACGCGCTGCCTCAGAAACCCCGCCTGGCGCTGGATTATTAAGACAGTTCTGGAGATTCACCCTTGAAAACGCTAATTCATCCAACTGCTGTAATTCATCCGAAATCGGAACTCCACCATACAGTGCAAGTCGGTGCCTATGCTGTGATTGGAGCGCATGTCAAAGTGGGCCCTGAAACAATAATCGGCGCTCATGCAGTGCTAGAGGGACCTTGTGAAATTGGGGCGCAAAATCAGATTTTTACAGGTGCAGCCATCGGTATGGAACCCCAGGATTTGAAGTTTGTAGGAGAACCAACCTGGGTGAAAATTGGTGATAACAACTTGATTCGTGAGTACGTTACCATTAACCGCGCTACCGGTGCTGGTGAGGCGACGGTAATTGGCGATGGTAATCTTTTGATGGCTTATGTGCATGTTGCTCATAACTGCGTCATTGAAGACCAAGTAGTGATTGCTAACTCTGTGGCTTTGGCTGGTCATGTTCATATAGAATCACGCGCTAGGCTAAGTGGGGTTTTAGGTGTCCACCAGTTTGTGCATATTGGTAGACAAGCAATGGTGGGAGGTATGGCACGTATTGACCGAGATGTGGCCCCATATATGCTAGTGGAAGGAAATCCAGCGCGGGTGCGAACTCTCAATCTTGTCGGACTCAAACGGTCTGGTATGGACTCAGCAGATTTGCTTTTGCTGAAAAAAGCCTTCCGCATTCTCTACCGTTCTGATTTGTCTTTTAAGGATGCTTTGGAACAGTTGGAATTGTTAGGGGATAGCGAAGAATTGCAGCATCTGCGACGCTTCCTTCTACTTTCTCAGATGCCTGGAAGACGTGGCTTGATTCCCAGTAAAGGGAAAAAAGGCGCAAGTGATGAATCGTGAATTAAAAGTTAGGAGTTAGGAGTTATGAGTTATGAGTTATGAGTTGATAAATTAATTTTTTTAACTCTTCACTCCTCATTCTTAACTCCTAACTGCTAACTCCTAGAAAGACTTGGGTTAATCGCGTCTCTAACAGCTAGCTAACTCCTAAATTTAATTATCAAATGCGGATATTTATCAGCACTGGCGAAGTATCTGGCGATTTACAAGGGTCGCTACTAATTTCAGCGCTGAAGCGTCAAGCTGCGGCGATTGGGTTGGAATTAGAAATTGTGGCGCTGGGTGGCGAAAAAATGGTAGAGGCTGGGGCAATTTTGCTGGGAAATACCAGTAGTATTGGCTCAGTGGGTATTCAAGAAGGGCTGCCTTATATTTTACCGACTCTTCAGGTGCAACGTCAGGCGATCGCTTCCCTAAAGCAAAATCCACCTGACTTGGTAGTGCTGATCGATTATATGACTCCCAATCTGGAAATTGGGACTTATATGAAACAACATCTGCCAGATGTGCCTGTGGTGTATTACATTGCTCCTCAAGAGTGGGCTTGGTCAATAAGTTTGCGAAGAACTAACCGGATTGTTGGTTTTACAGATAAGCTGTTGGCAATCTTTCCACAAGAAGCCCGTTACTTTCGCGAGAAAGGCGCAAAAGTGAGTTGGGTGGGACATCCTTTGGTTGACCGAATGCAAGATGCTCCAAGTAGAAAAGCAGCTCGCGCAACATTAGGGATTGCACCAGAAGAAATTGCGATCGCACTCCTCCCCGCCTCTCGCCGTCAAGAACTAAAATATCTTTTACCAATTATTTTTCAAGCTGCCCAAACGATTCAAGCTAAATTACCTGAAGTTCGTTTCTGGATTCCCCTATCGCTAGAAGTCTATAGACAGCCAATCGAAGAGGCTATTAAGCGTTACGGTTTACGGGCGACAGTTCTATCAAGTCAACAAATAGAAGTTTTTGCTGCGGCTGATTTAGCCATTAGCAAATCTGGTACTGTCAATCTAGAACTCGCTCTGTTAAATGTGCCACAGGTTGTAGTTTATCGCCTCAGTCGTTTGACTGCGTGGATAGCTCGAAAAATCCTCAAAGGTTCTATAACCTTCGCATCGCCACCTAATTTAGTAGTGATGAAGCCGATTGTGCCAGAATTTTTACAAGAGCAAGCCACAGCAGAAAATATTACCCAAGCAGCAATGGAACTGCTACTCAATCCCAGTCGCAGAGAGCAAACTTTGCTAGATTATGAAGAAATGCGGCAAAGTTTGGGAGAAGTTGGGGTTTGCGATCGCGCTGCTCAAGAAATTTTGCAAATGCGACCAAATAATTCGTAGTTCGTAATTCGTAATTCGTAATTGAAAATAGAGAATTAATCTGTTTATTTATGAGTAAAATTAAGTGCGAGGCATCTGTTTTTACCATAAATCGTATTTTCCTATAGAAGAATTACGAATTACGAATTAGATTGGGGCGTCATGGCTTATGAGATGAAAAAACAACGAGCGATCGCAGTTGACTTATTCGCTGGCGCGGGCGGTATGACTCTTGGCTTTGAGCAAGCTGGTTTTGATGTGCTGGCGTCTGTGGAAATCGACCCGATCCACTGTGCAACACATGAGTTTAACTTCCCTTATTGCTCAGTGTTATGTAAAAGTGTTGTGGATACAACTGGGGAAGAAATTAGGAATCGGTCTGAGATTGGCGATCGCGAAATTGATGTGGTTATTTGTGGCTCACCATGTCAAGGATTTTCCCTAATTGGTAAACGGGCTGTTGACGATCCTCGAAACTCTTTAGTATTTCACTTTCATCGACTGGTTATTGAACTAAAACCGAAATTTTTTGTGATGGAAAATGTTCGGGGAATTACAGTTGGCGAACATAAACAAATCCTCCAAACATTAATTAGCGATTTTAGAATTCACGGCTATAAAGTAGAAGAAAATTATCAAATTATCAACGCTGCAAATTACGGAGTACCACAGTCCCGTGAGAGATTATTTCTTATAGGTGCAAGAGAGAATATAGAATTACCGAAATATCCTCAGCCGATTACTAAACAAGCTTTACTAAATAATTTAAATTTTCAAAAAATATCTGACATTCCATCGAGTCCTACAGTATGGGATGCAATTGGAGATTTACCTGAAATAGAAAAATATCCAGAGTTACTAACAAGAGATTGGGTTGTTGCAGACTACGAAAAGCCTAGTAACTATGCTCTTGTACTTCGCGGGATCAAATGCCTAAATGATGATTATTCTTACAAACGAGAATATGATTTGCGAATACTTTCTTCAAGTTTAAGAACCAAACATTCTGCGGAAACTGTTAAACGTTTTCAGGAGACTCAACAAGGTGAGAGAGAAAAAATTAGTCGTTTTCATAAGCTACATCGTGATGGTGTCTGTAATACTTTAAGAGCCGGAACAGATAAGTATAGGGGTTCCTTCACATCTCCAAGACCGATTCATCCGTCTACGCCGCGCTGTATTACAGTTAGAGAAGCGGCGAGATTGCATTCTTACCCCGATTGGTTTAGATTTCATGTAACCAAATGGCACGGATTTCGACAAGTTGGTAACTCTGTACCACCGTTACTCGCAAAGGCTGTGGCGTCAGAAATTATTCGTAGTTTGAATATTTTGCCTTTTAAGCCGAGTTTGAGCTACAAGTTGCCAGAGGAGAAGCTATTACAATTTAATATGTCGCAAGCGGCACAATATTATCAGTGTGAATAGTCAGAATACACTCTGTAATATGTGCAAGTTAGGCTAAGTCCAAGCACGGAAGAATGTACTATCTTCCCAGATATTAGCAGTTTGTTGAGCGATCGCAGTCAATTCTTCCTTTTTAAGAGGCACAAAAGCTTGCGCTATCTTGACATTATTCTCTAATTGTGCAACTGTCTCTGCCGCAATCACGCAACAATGAACTCCAGGCTGAGACATTGTGTAACCTAAAGCTTGCTCCATACCTTTCAACCCGCCTGATTTAAACAGCCGACCATAAGCCGGGACTTTCATCGCAATCACACCGACATTTTTTTCTTGAGCAACTGGTAAAACTACTGGAATAAATGGACGTGGGTGGTGTTTGTCGGCAGCATTTACAGGAATCAGTGTAGTGTGGAAAGGATAGCGACGTAACCCTTCAGCAATTACTTGAGGGTCGTGATGTCCGGTGATCCCAGCAAAACGCACCAATTTTTGTTCTATGGCTTCTTCTAAAGCTTTAATTGCACCAGATGGACTAAAGATGGTGTCGAGTTCTTCGGAAAAAGAAACGTGATGCAACTGCCACAAATCGAGATAATCTGTATTGAGACGTTTAAGCGATCGCTCCAATTCTCGCCATGCACCATCACGATCTCTTCGATCCGTCTTACTTGTGAGAAACACCTTTGAGCGATGGGGTGGTAGCACTTTCCCTAAATAATCTTCACTCGGCCCATAACTAGCTGCTGTATCAAAGTAGCGGATACCAAGTTCCAGCGCTCTTTGAATAATTGCTGTAGCATCACCCTCTTTTCCTTCCCAGGATAACGGCGTTTGTCCTGCTCCTCCTAACCCAAAGATCGGGAGTTTTACTTGCGTGCGTCCCAGTACCCGCTCTGGCATAGTTGCTGGCGGTGTTGCGGTGTTGGTAGTATTTTGCTGTAAAGCATTAGTTGCCACAATACCTCCAGTTACAGCAATGCTGGTAATTAGGAAATTACGCCGCGTTTTTCCTTCTGTCATGATTGGGTTCGGGGGCGAAATTACTCTTATTATAAATTCTAACTAGGGGGATTAATCTTAGAAAGCAAAATTACTGATAGTTTAGGAACACTACGAAAGCGCCGATCGTTGGTTAGAAAAGTAGAACATTGAGTCAACAGTGCTGTCGCTGCATGGATAGCATCTGGTAATTTAATGTTAATTCTGGCACGAAGTTGAGCAGCTTCAATTAAAATCTGACGACTGACAGGAATTACTGTTAAATTCTGGGAATTGCTAATCAGTTGTTTGTAAGTTGTCTGTTGAGCTAAATCCTGATTTTGGAAAGGTTTTACCAATACTTCAGCAAGTGATAATTCACTAGTTACTACACTCAAGTTACCTCGATCAATACTTTGGAATAACTGAGTTAAATCTTGGGCAAATGCTGGATATCCCTCTAAAGCATAGATCCAAATGTTGGTATCGAGGTAGATCCGTGTGCCTTGAATAGCATCTAGAATTCCCATGCATCTCGTTCTTGGCGAATAAACTTATCCACTTCTTCCGGTGTGGCAAAATTGCCTTTAGCAGATCCAAGAAAGCTAGTTAGAGGCTTTTCAGAATACTCTGGGGGTGACTCCAGAAGGACTATCACCTCGACAGTTGCACCTGCTGGAAGTTCTGGAGAACAGATTTCTACTATACCGCCAGGTTTGACGATCGCTTTTTGTTTGAGTCCATTAAGCATGATAGTTTATCCTCATTAGCGCCGGAATATCGCAGTGCTTTTTCTAGTTTAGCTTTGAGGTGCGATCGCGCTACTTGCCAGCAACGGCATTTTTATCAGCGTAGTTAAGATTTTTCTGATATTCTATGATTTTTTGCTGGGCTATTGCATAATTGGGGCTAGAAGATGGCACGTTTTTCATAAGTGCGATCGCACCTTGCCAATGACTCACAACTGTCTTCCACTCATCTGGAGATTTTGCTGATTGAGTCAGGTTAGCTGCATTAATTGCTTGATTTACTGCCTCTCGAAATGTATCAGTTTCAAGCAACACTGTCGGCGATTCTGAACTCACTGGTGAGGGTGTAACTAATACAGGCTTTGATGGTATTTGTGTTGAACTTTTAGAAATTAGGGGGAGTTTTTCTGAAAATATTGAAGAAAAATATATTCCTAGAGAAATTAAAAATATTATCAAAACGAACAAAATCTTTTTATTTAAATTACGAGCCTTCCGTCTAGACTCGATAATTGTATTTTGTCCATTATTCGATAAAATATTTGATTTGATTGTGTGTAACCCCATTTCTCCACGCAATGTATTGAGTTCTTTTCCTGTATTTTTCTCTGTCTCTAAATTAATATTTGATTCACTGGTATCTTGTTGGTTTTTACCAGAATGAGCAGATATTATTCGTTTTTTTACCAAATACTCAATTTGATAAATCAGTGCCCCAGCAGAAACATAAAATAACCCAAATATTAATATTATATTATTAATATTTTGCATTTGTGTGTAGTATTCAATTTGTCTGGCGTGGCTAAGATTAAAGAATGGTAGAAGTATTGTAGAAAAAAAAGCTGCTATCAGTGTAGAAATTACAATTACAAGCCAAGCGTACAATCCTTCCCACCAACTCATTATTCCTGGTAAGAATCCTTGTGTTCTACCTATTTCTGGTGCCTGAATTTCTGAGATAAATCGACTAATGAGCAAGTGTAAGCAGTGATGAGTCAAAGAAATTATCGGAATTGGAGATAGGATTAACAGTATTGTAAATATAGCAAATAAGTCAGGACTGTTTACAAAATATGCAATACGGTAGCCTAACTTTCCAGTATTTTGAACTATAAATATAATAACTCTCAAAAATAGAGTCAAAATCAATGCTTTTAACCAAGAACTAGGATAAGGAAACCATAAAGGCCAGTAAAACGTTTGTAGCTTTTGCTTAGTAACTTCCTGAGTATTCGGCTGTTTCATAACCAATAACTAAATCCAAATAACTAAGATAATATCTTCCATCTCAGGATTCCCTATTTACAGATAAAAGCAACATTTTTAAAATTTTTCCAATCCTCTATTTAAAATTCATATAAACTTATTAATGTGATTATAGAAATCCGTATTTGAGGTTCTATCTCTGCATCTATACGTGAGAAAAATTAAAGATTATCGTTCCTTTATAATCACAGAGCTACCATTACTAATGCTTACTTTTTGAATAAAAACGTTAGTAGAAGAGGATAAAATATCAGTACTGATTTGATTAGCAATAAATTCAAAATCTTGGTTTGTTAATCCCTGCGCAGTATCGCCACTTAAGTTAATATAAATAGTTAGATTTTGAGGATTACTAGAAGAGTGTTCATCATTTACTGGTTCTAAATCAGCTTCTACCATGCCCAAATCAAACTCTTTACTCCAAGTCGGAAACTCCTTACCTGTTTGTTGTCCATAAATTTTGACTCTTTCAACAGATGCAGCCCCTAAAGCTGTTAACCCTTTGCGGATAAATGCAACTAAAATTTGCTGATTTAGTACTTGGGCGGATTCTAGCGTTACCTCTAAGCAAGTATCTTGAAAAGCAACTTTTGCGTTGATCCCTTTGGGGTATAAGTGGCGGTTCATCAGAGATGCGATCGCTTCTACATCTCCCTGTTTTGCAAGTTTTAGAACATTTGGCTGTGTCATAACCAGTAAAAGAGAAAATCTAGAAAAATAAACTTATATTCTCAGGATTCCCTCTTGACAGCCTTAAGTAACATTATGATGCAAGATATCAGCTAACCTGGACTAAAATATTTAGTATAAAGATAGTCATTCACAGACTTTTACAAAAATATATTTTCCCTGTATCAACATCAAGAACTTCTGTTTTTGTGCTTGCTAAATTAACAGGATTAATAGTAATCAGTTAATTCCAATTTTCAATATTATGAAGTTTTACCGAGATCATGCTTGGCCTTTGACGCTAGAAGAAGCCATAGTTATCCAAGAAACGCTGCAAAATCAAGTAATTACTGAGGATCGACTGCAAGAACCTATTCAGTATGTTGCTGGAGTGGATATGGGTTTTGAAGCTGATGGGACAATTAGCCGTGCTGCTGTCGCAGTCCTAAGTTTTCCTGATTTGCAAGTAATCGAGACCAGCCTAGCATATCGTCCTACGATCTTTCCTTATGTTCCTGGGTTCCTCTCATTTCGGGAAATTCCAGCCGTCCTCGATGCCTTGGAAAAGATTCAAACAACACCAGATATCATTCTGTGTGATGGTCAAGGAATTGCTCACCCCCGCAGATTAGGTATAGCTAGCCATTTAGGGTTACTTATAGATATGCCAACAATTGGTGTAGCTAAATCGAGGTTGATAGGTAAGCATGAAGAATTGGCACAAACCAAAGGCAGCACGCAACCACTGATATATAACGGTGAAACCATTGGGGCAGTTTTGCGATCGCGCACAGGAGTAAAACCTCTGTATATTTCCAGTGGTCATCGAATTAGTTTACCGACTGCGATTGACTATGTATTGCGCTGTACGCCTAAATATCGGTTGCCAGAAACTACACGCATTGCTGATAAATTAGCGTCGGATAGATAAAGCTTGTTGAAGTTTTTTCTAAATACTTGCTTGCACCTACTCAATCGTGTTAGGAATCGCACAGAAAGAAGTTGATGTAACTAAATACCACTTACGAAGTTAGAACAATGAACGCACTAACTTTACATTGGCACGATGCAGGCCAAGATAAAACTCAGAATATTTACGAACAACAGCCAAGTCAAAATCATGGCACTGTCCGCATCGGTCGCGATCCCCTCCGGTGCGACATTGTTCTGAGTCATCCTACTGTATCTGGACTCCACATTGAAATATTTTTTCATCACCAGCAACAGCGCTTTTATATCAGGAATTTGCGATCGCAAAATCCCCCCGTTGTCGATGGACGGCAATTAGTCCAAGGTGAAATGCCGTTAACTGAGGGCAGTAGTATCACTTTAGGACAAATAAAACTCAATGTTACAAGCGTTTCCACGGGTAGCATTCCAGCAACAATTTTGCTACCACCCAATCCAGTAATAAATCTCGGACATCACCATCACCCACAAACACCCCCCGCACCACCGCCAGGAGTTTATGGCTTAGAATGCCCCAAATGTCATAAAGTTTCCCCAGCAGAGAATCTACAAATTGGCTGTCATTGGTGTGGGACATCTTTAGCTGCGGCTGTGAGTGTGTTGGTAGCACGGGGTAGTTGAGCAGGGGAGAAATCAATTCAAAATTCAAGTTGCGCTGGAAGCGCACCAAAGGTGCGACTCAAAATTCAAAATTGAAGATTCAATCTCCATACTCAATGCCCAATGACCAATGACAAATGACAAATGACAAATGACAAATGACCTACAAATCCAATTGAGTTGGGAAGAACCAGCGACGGGCGAACGGCGAGAACCACTGTTAAATGTGCCGATCGCTTTTGGTCGAGAATTTGCTCGCTTACCTGCTGAACATAGAGGAATGCGGGTTTCTCGGATGCTGCTTAACAGTAATGAAGTTTCTCGCTACCATGCCCTCATTGATTGGGAACAAGATCATTTAGTAGTGATTGACCAAGGTAGCGTTAACGGTGTCTATGTTAACGGTCAACCACAAACGCGCAGTGTTCTAGTTAGTGGCGATACGTTGCAAATTGGCCCCTATCTGATCGCAGTGACATTTGGTGCTAACGCCTCTGCACCAGATACTAGCCCCCCTTCAACGATTCACTTCAACGCAAATACTAATCGCCCAGACCCTAGCTTACCTGTAGTTCAGCCGCTAACGCCGCCTGTGGCAAGTAATTTCCCGCCATTGGCGTTTCAGGCACAAAAAGTCTCTGTGCAAGCACTTCATGCTACAGGATTACCAGTAGATGAATCTGATTATCTAGCGATCGGGGCGGGATTGGGTAGCTTTGTTTGGGCTGATTTGCTGCGAATTAGTGGTGTGCGTGCTGACAAAATTGTGGCTTTGGGATTAGAGGCGGAACCTTATGCTCGTTACAAACGCCTCTGTCTGAATTCGCAAATTCCTTTATATGAAAGACTGCGTTCTAATTCTGATTCTTGTCCCGATAATATTTGGGGTTGGCCTAGTTATGCCTTGCGTGAAGCTTGGGGAGACTTAGCTAAGGGCGAGATCAAGTCAGCATTCAAGTATTTATGGCAAGTGTTTGCTGAACCAACATTTGCAGAAACTTATACTCCTCGTGCGGGTAATGTCTTTGATTCCATAGATAGGGAGACAAAGCGCATCGGCTGGAATCAGATTTATCGCTATGGGCGAGTTAGGGTAATTCGCAAAACTGATGATGGCAGATATTGCGTAGCCTATTCTCGCGGCCCAGGAAATTATGCTTTTTTAGTTAGTCGTTATTTACATTTAGCTACTGGATATCCAGCAATTCAGTTTCTCCCAGATTTGCAAGCTTATAGGGAAAAATATCAAGATTTTACATCTGTCGTCAATGCTTATGAAGCTCACGATCGCGTTTATGAGCAACTAGAGCAACATGGTGGTACGGTATTGATTCGGGGGCGGGGAATTGTGGCTTCGCGGATTGTGCAACGGATTTATGAAGCTAGAAAACGAAATCGGAATATTGCAGTTTTGCATTTAATGCGATCGCCTAAACCCCAAGGCAACAAATTTCAAAATACCCAGCGCCTAGTCAAAAATCATTACGAATTTCAACCATTTAACTGGCCGAAAGCCTGTTGGGGCGGCGAACTCCGGGCAATGTTAGAAAAAGCCTCCCCCGATGAACGCAAGCGTTTACTAGCAGATTGGGGTGGAACTACTACCGCCGACCGCCGAGATTGGCAGCAAATTACTGCCCAAGGGTTAAGCGAAGGCTGGTATCAAATTACCTTTGGTGAGGTTTTGGATGTGGAACGAGATGCCCAAAACCGGACTATTACCCGTATCCGAGAGCAAAGCTTTGGGGAAAAGAAATTGTTCGCTGACTTTATTGTTGATGCTACTGGACTGGATGCTAAGGTAGATGCCAATCCCCTCTTGGCAGATTTGGTGAAACATTACAATCTCCCAGTGAATCACTTGGGGCGATTAACTGTAGCGAACAATTTTGAATTAGTAGAAATGCGTAGCGATCGAGGTCAAATGTATGCTGCGGGGGCGATTACTTTAGGTGGCCCTTATGCCGCAGTTGATAGTTTCTTGGGCTTGCAATACGCTGCATTAGTCGCCGTTGATGGACTGGCCGCCGCTCGTGCGCCTGGAGTTCAAAGGTTGAATGTTTTAAGTTCCTTTAGTCAGTGGTTGAAGTGGGTGTTAAATCAATCACCTTAGTATTAGGGTGCAGGGGGCAGGAGGGATAGAGTATTTATCTGGTTGTTTTAAATAGCAAATCCCAACTTCGAGGCTAAAAGGTGCAACTTCAAGGATAAAAGGTGCAACTTCGAGGATAAAAGGCGCAGCGTTGAGGATAAAAGGTGCAACTTCGAGGATAAAAGGTGCAACTTCGAGGATAAAAGGCGCAACGTTGAGGATAAAAGGCGCAGCGTTGAGGTTAAAAGGTGCAACTTCGAGGATAAAAGGTGCAACGTTGAGGATAAAAGGCGCAACGTTGAGGATAAAAGGCTCAACGTTGAAGGTTATACCAATTTCAAAAAAGAATGCGACAAATAGACCATTTGTAGAGACGCGATTCATCGCGTCTTTACCCAAGAATGTGTTGCAATCATTAATTGAATTGGTATTAAAAGGCTCAAAGGCTCAAATTACGGGCGATACCTTTAGCCCACCTGCGATTCAAATCGCAGGCTAACAGCATAAGTCAGTTAAAACTGACTCAAATTAACTAAAATTTAGTCCGTTTGAACGGACTTAGGCTATTAGCCTCGGAATTGATTCCGAGGCTACTTTGTTTTTTCGCTTGTCGGGCGTACTAAAGTCTTAACTAAACCCGTAATCGCCACAATCACAGAAGCAATTCCCCCAATCGACAATGAAGTTAAAATTGCCACCGCCAGAATAATTTCAGTGGGACTGTATCCATCTCGCATCCAGATAGATGGATTCTCTAATGATGTTGGCGAGGTGGGGATTAATTGCAAAGTTTGGATGGTTTGATTGGAGTTGACTGGATTTGTTAAAGCAGTTTTCATGGCTGAACCTCTTTTAAATGTTTCTATGCAAATCGTATTTCTGCCAGAAGAAGAGGAGATTCCCTAGAAATCGAGACAAAGTAGAACAAAAGTAGAAATTAAGTAGAATCGAAAAGAAATCTCACAAGCTGTTTATGGAATGGGCTGATTTTCTAGCCAATGAAGCTGCTATTAATAGCTTATCTCCAGAGCAAACGGCAGCTTTTGTAGAACGGTTGAAGACTGAAAACTCAGGTAAGAGTGAGGCAAAACTTGCCAGCGAATTAAATATTGGTGCGGCTGCTTTCAAAAAGCGGATGGCTGAGGTGTATGATAAATTCGCCAAGAGTTATCCTGAATTAGCCACTTCTAACAGTCGCGGTAAGCTGGAAAAGTTACGGGCTTGTCTGACAGCGAAATATAATGGCGGGCAAGACTTCGGCGTGAGCGCTCAGTCGAACGCTGCCCAACCAACAATTAAAGAAATTCATCAAAATATTCCCCCTGCTGTTCCATTTTAAAAATTTGTGGGACGTGAGGCGGAATTAGAAGAACTGCACTCCTCATTACAAACATCTCGGCAAGTTGCAATTGTAGCTGTGGCAGGTATGGGTGGAGTCGGGAAAACTGAACTCGCTACCCAATATGCGAAACAGCACTTGCAGAATTATCAAGGTGGGGTTTGCTGGTTATCTGCACAGGGAATAGATGTCGGAATTCAGATTCTCAGATTTGCTGAATTAAAATTTAAACTCATTGCACCGGATGACTGGGAATTAGCAGATAGGCTGAGATACTGCTGGCAGAACTGGGAAAAAGGTGAAGTGCTGCTGGTGTTTGATGATGTTACCGACTACAAAAAACAGGTTCAGCCTTATCTACCACCAGAATCACCCCGGTTTAAAGTATTGCTGACAACCCGCTTAGGGTTTGATAGAACTTTGCCGCAATTACCTTTGGGTGTTCTCAAACCATTGGCGGCGATGAAATTATTAAAATCGCTGGTTGATAGAGAACGGCTGAAAAGTGAACCTTGGGTTGCGAGAGAAATTTGTAATTTCTTGGGATATTTACCTTTGGCGTTAGAGTTAGTAGGGCGATATCTGGATACAATGCCAGATTTGTCTTTGGAAAGACTGCTGAAACGGCTAGAGAAAAAGCGACTAGAACACGAAGCAATCGCCAAGGCTAACCCATTGATGCGTTATGAATATGGTGTCGCTGAAGCTTTTGCATTGAGTTGGGAACAGTTAGATGAGAATGCACAAAGCTTAGGCTGTTGGCTGAGTTTGTATGCCTTGGCTGATATTCCTTTTTCTGTAGAGTGGATAGAAGATGACGATGAACAAGAACTCTGGGAGAAAGCTATAACTGAGTTGCGGAAACTGCATTTAATACAATGGCAAAGTAAAGGAATTTATCGTCTACATCCACTGATTCGGCAATTTTTTCAAATGAAGTTGGATGAGTCAAGTAATGCAGATGAGGTAAAAACTGCTTTTGTAGCGCAGATGGTAGAGATAGCAAAGCAAATTCCTCAACAGCCTAACCGTGAAAATATTTTCAACCTCACTCCATATATTCCCCACATTGCAGAAGTTGCAACTCACCTATCCCAATATCTCAGTAACGAGGATTTAGCTTGGCCTTTCACAGGTTTAGGCCGATTTTATGAAGGTCAAGGACTTTATCAGCAAGCAGAACCTTGGTTGCAGCAGTGTGTAAAGATAGCTGAAAATCGTCTTGGTTCAGAACATCCCGATGTTGCCACTAGCCTGAACAATCTCGCAGCACTTTACCAATCTACAGGATGCTACAGCGAAGCCGAACCCCTGTATCAGCAAGCTTTGTCACTGAGAAAACGCTTACTGGGAGAAGAACATCCCGATGTTGCCACTAGCCTGAACAATCTCGCAGCACTCTACAAATCTACAGGACGCTACAGCGAAGCCGAACCCCTGTATCAGCAAGCTTTGTCACTGTACAAACACTTACTGGGAGAAGAACATCCCGATGTTGCCCAAAGCCTGAACAATCTCGCAGCACTCTACGAATCTACAGGACGCTACAGCGAAGCCGAACTCCTGTATCAGCAAGCTTTGTCACTGGACAAACACTTACTGGGAGAAGAACATCCCGATGTTGCCACTAGCCTGAACAATCTCGCAGCACTCTACAAATCTACAGGACGCTACAGCGAAGCCGAACCCCTGTATCAGCAAGCTTTGTCAATTTGCGAACAGACTTTAGGTGTAGGTCATCCCGATACAATGACGGTTCGGGGAAATTATGCAATCTTTTTAAGAGAAGCATATCGCTAGCAATTGCCTCCTGCACGCTACGCGATCGCACCCTTTCACAAAATCACACCAAATTGATGCTACACAACAGTTGTGGTTCAAATTTTAGCAGCGATCGCCTTCTATACACCAAATATTACAGTCAATAATAGTGCGTAGGCGTAAGCCCGTCGTAGACATTGTATAGCCATTTTGATTTTAAAGGTGCAACTTCGAGGTTCAAAGGCTCCAGTGCGATCGCTTACGAACTGCAACACCACTTAATATTGTCATCAGAAATTTATTTTTATCTAACTGAAGAGTTAAAAATGAACAACTGGTATTTTAATTTCTAGCATTTCACTTTTTTGTTAAGAAAGATGTGACTAATGCATAGCACCCCAGCATCGAATAGAGAGAATGAGATAATTACTCTAATTTCCTATTGGTTGAGGATCAAATGACTGAGCTATATGATACTATTGGCGGCGTTTACGAGCAGTTTAAAACTGTAGCCACATTGCCGATCGCCGAAAAATTTACATTATTTAAAATTCTTGGTAATTTTCAAGGAAAAACCATTTTAGACTTAGCTTGCGGTACTGGATTTTATAGCAGATTGTTAAAAGAACAAGGAGCTGCAAAAGTTGTTGGTGTAGACATATCAGAGGAAATGGTAAACGTTGCACGCCAGCAAGAGATGAAAAATCCACTTGGAAATGAATATCAAGTGTTAGACATTGCCAAACTTCACAAGCTTGGCAGTTTTGATTTAGTTACTGCCATTTATCTTCTTAATTATGCAGAAAACAAAGAGCATCTACTACAGATGCTTTCTAATATTCGCAAAAATCTAGCGTCAAACGGGCGTTTTGTTGCCATAACGGTTAATCCAAATTTCTCTTGGAAGAAATCAAATTCAACAAAGTATGGACTTACGGTACTCAAACAAGAACCTTTGTCAGAAGGCTTTTATTCTGAAACTGAACTTCACACAAATCCACCATTTATGATTAAATACTTTGGGTGGAGTCAATCTATTTATGAATGGGCTGTAACAGAAGCTGGGTTTAAGAAGTTTTCATGGCATCCTATAGAAATTCCAAAGCAAGCAATAGAACAGTACACAGAAGATTACTGGCAAGATTTTTTAGACAATTGCTTAATCATCGGTCTAAGTTGTGAGAATTAACCTGATTTTTCATGGGAACTTCTCATCCTAATACTTTGTCACATCAACTTTAAATAAAATTCAGATTTAGGAGTGGTCAAGTTCAATGTGTCGCTCAACGATGTGCTAGCGAGAATCGAGTCGGGTAATACCTATGGTGTAAGCTTATAGTTTAGCTACCTTGCTGACTGAATAATCTAGAATCATATTAGCGTTCGTCGCGCTCTATATCGGATAGCACAATCTTAATCTCTTTCTAGGAAGAGAAATATATCTTTATCAATGGTTTAAATTACGATTATGAACCTTAAAGACATATCCTCAAAATTTCCCCGTCGTCAAGTTCTCAAAACTGCTCTCACTTTTGTGACTGGCTTAACCACGACATCACTATTATCTTTTGTGATTACCAAATCTATCAAGCCAGCACAAGCAATCGTTGTGCAACGACCAAATGAATTTGAACTTGAAGGTAAAGATACTAACATCAAGTATTCAATTATCAATGGAGTTCCACAACTTTATTACAAAACTCAAACAATTTCTGAGCATTTTAGTGGCGATCAAATTCAGACATTAGCTACTGATATCGGTACGCTACTGACGATAATTATTAGCAAACCACTAAACCCCGATTTGGGAGGAAATATAGTTAAACTGAGCTTACTCTTACCAATTATCAACCTAGCAATCGGAACACGAGAAACTTCTGTCCAAACCGAAGCCATTTTAACTACTCAAAGAACATCAGGATTTATTCGTACTCCTCTATTTGGACAATTACAGTCATATCAAACTATAGTACTCACCGGAACTGCTAGATACCGCTAGATCCGGTCTAACTTCTGAAATTAATTCTTTTGGAAAACCAATTACCAATTATCCATTAACTCGCAATACGGTTCAGTTAAAAATATTTGTAGATTGAGTTAAAAGGTTGTTTGAAAAGTGATATGTTGTAATTTTTATCGAATTATTACCCCCCTTAGTCCCCCCGATACATTGAGGGGAAACCAAAAATCCAGTCCCCTCCCCTTTACAAGGGGAGGGTTAGGGTGGGGTAAAAAATCTTTGATACATCAATCATGACTTTTCAAACATCCTCTAAATGTTCGCGTAGCGTCAAGTAGCGAACAGTATTTTTAGCATTTTGTAAAAATCCAGAAGAATTTATCCAATAAATGCGAATTGACACAGCAGTTAAATGGTATGAATTAGGCGAAATTTCACAAGCCAAAGTATTACTACTATCAGAACCGGAGGCTTGCTGATACTAGCAAAAAGGCGTGGACTAATCCCAAGCATATCTCCTGGAATTCAAGCTTCGCGTGAGGCTGGTTTGAGGTTATCCGATACTTTGGTCAATTTACTCAAGCAACAAACAGGAGAATAGCGATCGCTATCAATTGTAACTTCAAATAGCTTTTGCTTCCTTTTCTCTCTTCTTTCTTGCCCTCTGCGACTCTGCGATTTGATTTTCATACTAAATAACAAAGTATGTAGTCACTAAATTTAAATATTTTTATACAAATGGTACTTTTATCCTAAAGATAGAAGATTTCCTAATGGAGACAAAGCTACAATAAAAATAAATTTTACAAGCTGTTTATGCAATGGGCTAATTTTATAGCAAAAGAAGCTGCTACGAATGGCTTATCTCTGGAGCAAATGGCAGCTTTTACAAAATATTTTCAGACAGAAAACTTAGGTAAAACTAAAGCTAAACTTGCCAGCGAATTAAACGTTGATATTGCCGCTTTCACAAAGTGGGTGGGTGAAGTATATAACAAGTTTGCCCAGAATAATCCTGAGTTAGCGACTTTCAACAATCAAGACAAACTAGAAAAGTTACAAGCTTACCTGAGCGTAAAATATAATAATAGCGAATTGGCTGTCCTGAAACCATTGGCGGCGATGAAATTATTCAAATCGCTAGTGGTTCGGGAACGACTGCAACAAGAAGCTTGGGTTGCAAGAAGAATTTGTAAATTTTTGGGATATTTACCTTTAGCGTTAGAGTTAGTGGGACGATATTTGGATAAAATGCCAGATTTGTCTCTGGAAACACTGCTAAAGCGGCTAGAGAAGAAACGAGTGGAACATGAACCAGTAATCAATGCTAACTCATTGATGCCTGATGAATACGGTATAGTTGAAGCTTTTGAATTGAGTTGGGAACAGTTGGATGAAAATGCCCAAAGCTTCGGCTGTTTGCTAAGTTTGTGTGCTTTAGCTGATATTCCTCTATCTGTTGAGACAATAGAAGATGATAAAAAACAAGAACTCAACGAGAAAGCCATAGCCGATTTACTAGAATTACATTTATTACAACAGAAAAATAAAGGAATTTATCTTCTAAATCCACAGATTCGACAACTTTTCCGAATGAAGTTGGATAAGTCAAGTGAGGCGGATGAAGCAAAAACTAAATTTGCAACCATGATGTTAGAGGTAGCAAAGCTAATTCCGCAACAGCTCAACCCTGAAGATATTCTCAACTTCACTCCACATATCCCGCATATTAAAGAAGTTGCAACTCACCTATCCGAATATCTGGGTGATAAAAATCTAATCACTCTGTTTACCAAATTAGCCTGGTTTTATCAAAGTCAAGCACTCTATCAGCAAGCAGAACTTTGGTTGCAACGGTGTGTAGAACTAACTCAAAATCGTTTTGGTTTAGAACATATCGATGTCGCCACTAGTCTGAACAATTTAGCAGTACTTTACGAAACTACAGGACGCTACAGAGAAGCCGAACCCTTGCTTGAGCAAGCTTTAGCACTGAGAAAACGTCTGTTAGGAGAAGAACATACCGATGTCGCCACCAGCCTGAGCTATTTGGCATTAATCTACGAATATACAGGACGCTATAACGAAGCCGAACCTTTGTATCAGCAAGCTTTAGAACTGTGGAAACGCCTAGTGGGAGAAGAACATCCCCATATTGCCACTAGTCTGAACAATTTAGGAGCATTGTACTGCTATACAAGACGCTACAGTGAAGCCGAACCCTTGTTCAAGCAAGCATTAAAACTGAGAAAACGCCTGCTCGGAGATGCACATCCCGATGTTGCCACCAGCCTGAACAATTTAGCACAACTTTACGAATCTACAGGAAGTTACAAACAAGCCGAACCTTTGTATGAGCAAGCTTTAGAACTGAGTAAACGCCTGTTGGGAAATAACCATCCCGATGTCGCCATTAGCCTGAACAATCTAGCAGCGCTTTACCGCCATACAAGACGCTACAGGAAAGCCAAACCCTTATTTGAGAAAGCTTTGAAAATTTGCGAACGGACTTTAGGTATAAGTCATCCGACAACTATGACGGTTCGGGCAAATTATGCCAGCTTTTTAAGAGAAGCATATCATTAGCGATCGCTGTGCGTAATTCGTAATTCGTAATTCGTTAAAAAAATATCCCCCTTTCCACTAGCGAAGGGGGGTTAGGATTTACTTACATCCTAGAGACTTGCGAGTTTCCACACCAGTTTTAGAATTCACACCACTTGCGTTAACACAAAGTTTTTTCACTTGTATTCCATCTAAAATTGCATTCGTAAAATCGGTACCTGTGATATCCACGCCATCAAAAGTAGAACGTAGCATCATCGCATCAGTCAACACAGCATCACTTAAATCAGCATCCTTAAACTTGGTTAGATAGGCTATGCCTTCACTAAAATCAGCACCATGCAGATTTACTCCCTGCAATACGCTACTATTAAATACGCCACCACGTAAGTCAGCATTGCTAAAATTAGCATTCTCTAATTTGAGATTGGTAAACTCAGTACCAATTAAACTTTGACCAGAGTAATCCTTGGCCTTGAGTTCATCATTACCCACAGAACGGGTAATACTAGAAGAACTTGCAGCTTGCGCCGATAGGGGAAACAAAAAAAGAACCATAGCTAAGACGAAGCTAGCTAACAGTTGCCAATATTTCATAATCTCTTCTTAATAAATCTCAACATTGCCACCATTAACTATTAAACCTCACAGAAGGGAATAGGGTGCAGGTTATAGGGTACAGATTATTTCCTATCATCTGTTCTCTGTCTCCTGTCATCTGTCTCCTGTTCCCTGTCTCCTGTCACCTCTTCCCTAATCTCTCGTAGGATGATAGATGTTGAGGTGCGATGCCTAACGGCAAGTTGCTCCGCATCTACGCAATAATTACCTGTGGCTAATCAAGAAGACAACGCCCAATCTCTGGCGCGAACCCCTTTATATCAATTGGGTGTAGAACTCAAAGCACGCCTTACCAGCTTTGGCGGTTGGGAAATGCCCGTGCAATTTAGTGGAATTAGCCGCGAACACGAGGCTGTAAGAAATACAGGCGGAATGTTCGATATTTCCCACATGGGCAAATTTACCCTCCAAGGTAAAAACCTGATTTCCCAACTCCAGCCACTAGTACCTTCCGATTTGAGTCGTTTGCAACCTGGTCAAGCACAATACACCGTATTGTTAAATCCCCAAGCGGGAATTATTGACGACATCATTGTTTATTATCAAGGTGAAGACACCAGTGGTACACAAAAAGCATTCATCATAGTCAATGCGGCAACCTCCAGTAAAGATAAAGCATGGCTATTGCAACACCTTGACTTGGATAAGGTGCAATTCCAAGACCTTTCACCAGATAAAGTCTTAATTGCCGTCCAAGGGCCAAAAGCGATTAAATATCTCCAGCCATTAGTGCAAGAAGACTTGCAACCAATCAAAGCCTTTGGACATTTAGAAGCAACTCTACTAGGTAAACCTGCCTTCCTAGCCCGCACAGGTTACACCGGAGAAGATGGCTTTGAAGTGATGGTAGACCCGAATGTGGGAGTAGAATTATGGCAAACTCTCCATAAAAGTGGTGTTATCCCCTGTGGACTCGGTGCGAGAGACACTCTGCGCCTAGAAGCAGCGATGGCACTGTACGGACAAGATATCGATGACATCACCACACCCTTAGAAGCAGGTTTGGGGTGGCTAGTTCACTTAGATACCAAAGGCGATTTTATTGGTCGGGAAGTTTTAGCACGACAAAAAGCCACTGGAGTAAAGCGCCGATTGGTAGGTTTGCAAACCCAAGGACGTAACATTGCCCGTCATGGCTATCAAGTGTTATCCGCAGGTAAAGTTGTGGGAGAAGTTACTAGTGGCACCCTGTCACCGACACTTGGTTATCCTATTGCCTTAGCTTACATTTCTACCCAGCTAGCAACTGTCGGTCAGCAGCTAGAAGTCGAAATTCGCGGCAAAACTTATCCAGCAGTTGTAGTTAAACGTCCCTTTTATCGGTCAAAAAATCGTGTTACCAACTGATAAGCGTCGAGGCTTTTGAGGAATAATGTGTTGTGAGTTATCCAACTACACTAAGGTTCATTACCAGATATAACTTGGATGACTGTTAGGGAAATAGTTTTTTTGATAAGGGAGAGGAAGTGATATGTCTTTTGAATACCCTCAAGATTTCAGATACTTAGATTCTCATGAATATGTGCGAATCGATGGTGAAATTGCCACCATTGGCATTACTGAGTTTGCCGTACATGAATTGGGTGATATCGTCTTTTTGGAACTGCCAGAAATTGGCGATGCTCTTACCAGGGGAGAAAACTTTGGCACAATTGAATCAGTGAAAGCCGTTGAAGAACTGAATTCACCAGTAACAGGCACCGTTATAGAACGCAATGAAGCCTTAATTAGTTCTCCCGAAGAAGTGTCAGAAGACCCCTACGGGGAAGGGTGGTTTTTGAAAGTCCGCGTCAATGACCCTGGCGAAGTTGAGGATGCCTTGACAGCAGATGAGTATCGCGCCCAAGTAGAAGGGGAGTAGGAGTGCTGTTAGCGGAAAGCTAAGGTTTAGCCCGTGCTGAGTGCTGTTAGCAGTAGCGGGGCGTTTAGCCCGTGCTGAATGGAAGAGTAAGGGAGTAGGTGAGTGGAGAAGGTAATTAACAATTATTCTTATTCACCTATCCAATATCTTCCGAATCGCCAGTCTCTAGCCCCCAGTTTAAGAGTATTTATTGCAAAATATGAAATAGTACCGTCTGGAGAGTAATTTGTGGTATTGAACGCCCCTATTCTCAAGTCTCATGAACAGCAAGTGCTGAACGAAAAAAGTCAAAACTTAAGTAGTTTTGTGCTAAGACACATTGGCCCTAACTCCGATGATATTCAGCAAATGCTTAAAGTTTTGCGGTTTCCCAGCCTGGATGCCCTAATCGACCAAACAGTTCCACAGACAATTCGGCTGAAGCAACCGCTAAATTTACCTAAAGCAGAAAGTGAGTATGCAGCACTGGCATCGTTAAAAAAAGTTGCTGCCAAAAATCAGGTTTTCCGTTCATACATCGGTATGGGCTATTACGACAGTATTACCCCACCTGTCATTGGGCGTAATATCCTAGAAAACCCCGGTTGGTATACTGCCTACACTCCTTATCAGCCAGAAATTGCCCAAGGGCGACTAGAAGCGCTGCTGAATTTTCAAACTCTGATTATTGACCTCACAGGTTTAGAAATTGCCAATGCTTCGTTACTTGATGAAGCCACAGCAGCAGCAGAAGCAATGAGTCTAAGCTATGGTGTCTCCAAAAATCAGGCAGATGCCTATTTTGTCTCTCGCGATTGCCATCCCCAAACCATTGATGTGTTGCAAACACGCGCTAAACCATTGGGGATTAAGATCGTTGTTGGGGATCATCAAACATTTGATTTTAAGCAACCAATTTTTGGGGCTGTTCTGCAATACCCTGCAAGTGACGGCACTATTTACGACTACCGCGCTTTTATCGAAAAAGCCCATGCTAAGGGTGCATTGGTGACGGTAGCAGCAGATCCTCTAAGTTTAACTTTACTTACCCCTCCTGGGGAATTTGGCGCTGATATTGCTGTTGGTAGCACTCAACGGTTTGGTATTCCGTTGGGATTTGGGGGGCCTCATGCAGCATACTTTGCTACTAAGGAAGAGTATAAGCGACTGGTTCCAGGGCGAATTGTGGGAGTCTCAAAAGATGCCCAAGGTAAGCCTGCATTACGTCTCGCTTTGCAAACCCGCGAACAGCATATTCGCCGCGAAAAAGCTACTAGTAATATTTGTACTGCACAGGTTCTACTGGCGGTAATGGCGAGTATGTACGCTGTCTATCATGGGCCTACTGGACTTAAGCAAATTGCCGAAAATATCCATTCTTTGACGGTGTTATTGGCGGAAGGACTGAAGCGTTTGGGTTACAGCATCAGTTCCAAAGATTTCTTTGATACGCTACGAGTAGAACTGGGAAGACGCAATTTAAAAGATATCTTGACAGCTGGCGAACAACTTCAAATTAACCTGCGGGTTTTTGATGCAACTACTGTTGGTATTTCACTGGATGAAACAACTACGTCAGAAGATTTAATCGACCTGTGGCAGATTTTCGCTGGTACAGATGATTTACCCTTCACTTTAGAAGAATTAACTTCTTCCTCATCCTCATATCTTCCTCTCTCCCGTACAAGCACTTATCTCACCCACCCAGTCTTTAACCGCTATCACTCAGAAACGGAGTTGTTGCGTTATCTGCACAAGCTAGAAAGCAAGGACTTGTCGCTAACAACATCGATGATTCCCTTGGGTTCTTGCACAATGAAGTTGAATGCGACAGCTGAGATGATTCCGGTAAGTTGGGAGGAATTTGGCAAGATTCATCCATTTGCTCCGGCGTCGCAAACGCAAGGTTATCAAATCCTATTTGAGCAACTTGAGGCATGGTTAGCTGAAATTACTGGTTTTGCGGGAATTTCTTTACAACCAAATGCTGGTTCTCAAGGCGAATACGCTGGACTTTTAGTAATTCGTCAATATCACGAAAATCGGGGCGAAGCACATCGCAATGTTTGTTTGATTCCCACCTCCGCACACGGAACAAATCCAGCGAGTGCGGTGATGTGCGGGATGAAGGTGGTAGCAGTTGCCTGTGACTCACAAGGTAATATTGATGTTGCTGACCTGAAGGCGAAGGCAGAAAAACACAGCAATGAATTAGCCGCCTTAATGGTGACATATCCCTCAACTCACGGTGTATTTGAGGAGCCAATTCAGGAAATCTGCGCTGTTGTTCACAGTCATGGTGGACAGGTTTACATGGATGGGGCAAATATGAACGCCCAAGTGGGAATTTGCCGTCCTGGAGATATTGGCGCGGATGTCTGTCACTTGAATCTGCACAAAACCTTCTGTATTCCTCATGGTGGCGGTGGCCCTGGTATGGGGCCCATTGGCGTTGCATCTCATCTTGTGCCTTTTCTACCCGGACATCCTGTTGTTACTATCAATGACTCAACTCAGCACTCGCATATTGGTGCTGTGGCAGCTGCGCCTTGGGGTAGTGCGAGTATCTTGGTGATTTCTTGGATGTACATCGCCATGATGGGTGCAGATGGTTTAACCCAAGCTACTAAGGTGGCGATTCTCAATGCTAACTACATTGCCAAGAAACTGGAATCATACTATCCGGTTTTGTATCAAGGGAAAAATGGTCTAGTTGCCCATGAATGTATTTTAGATTTGCGATCGCTCAAAAAATCGGCTGCGATCGAAATCGATGATGTTGCCAAACGTCTGATCGATTACGGTTTCCATGCGCCGACTGTCTCCTGGCCTGTAGGGGGTACAATCATGGTGGAACCTACAGAAAGTGAATCTAAGCAAGAATTGGATCGTTTCTGTGATGCCTTGATTTCTATTCGTCAAGAAATTGCCGAAATAGAAGTTGGCAAGGTGGATATCCAAGATAATCTTTTGAAGAACGCACCCCACACTGCCGAAAGTCTGATTACCGGGGAATGGCAGCATCCCTATTCTCGCGAACAAGCTGCCTATCCTGCGCCTTGGACACGCGAATATAAGTTCTGGCCTGCTGTCGGTCGCATTGATGCAGCCTTTGGCGATCGCAATTTTGTTTGTTCTTGTCTGCCAATGGATGCTTATTAAATTGAATTAAGGGCGCACAGCTAGCTGTGCGCCCTACGATAGATTATTTTTTTCACTGGAATTTTTAAAATTGGGATCGCGTTGCTTTAATTAACTTACGTTGTCCAATAAAATCGCAGTTGACGAAGGCGATCGCTGCTGGTTAATTTGCAGTGGGATATTTTCTTGCACGAGTTGCCAAAAATATTTAATGGGAGGAATTTGCAGACGATCTTGAGTTGTCACCATAACTACCCGTCGAGTCAAACTGGAACCATCTGCTAAACCATTAGTATTATTACTGGCTAAAGAACGAATCGCCAGGGTAGGGTCAAGCCGTGCTTCCAATAATGCTGATTGAGGTAGCAAAGCTATCAATTTCCCTTGGCGCACAACTCCCCGGAAAGCATCTAGGGTATTTACCTCTAAAGCCGACTGGAGTGTGGCTTCCATCCGCTCAAATTTATCTTGTATTAAGCGTTGCATCCCATAACCATCTTTAAAAACCACTTGGGGATAACGAATTAGCTCCGACCAAGGGACACATTCATATTGTGCGAGGGGATGATTGGCTGCGGTTAAAACTTCTATAGGTTCATCATAAAGTACTTCTACCACCATTTCTCTACTGGTGGTTAAAAAGCGATTATTCATCACAATTGCTAAATCCACCAATCCATCTTTGAGGACTTTCAGGGCGCGATCGCTTCCCAATGAAGTCACCCGCAATTGCACATCTGGATAATCATGACAAAATTTTTGCAACACTGGTGGTAAGTAAGATCCACAGAGAGAGTGAATCACGGCAATGCAAAGTTCTGGTTGCTTTCCGGCGATTAAATCGGCTAATTCTTCTGTAGCAGTCTGCCACTCTTGACAAATTTTGCGAACGCGGGGTAACAAACGTTCGCCTCCTAGTGTCAGTTTGGCATGAGTGCTTCTGTGAAACAGTTCTATCCCCAAATCTGCTTCTAATGCTTGGATTTGGCGACTAATCGTCGATTGGGTAACACCAGATGTTCGCGCTGCTTGTTGAAAGCTGCCGGTTTGGGCGATCGCTAGAAAGGCTTGCAACTGCTCTAGGCGCATTTTTATGTAGCCTGAATTACATTGATCGGTTTTATAAAGTTAACGGATTTTTATCCACAATTTAGTAGAGTTTGTTACAGCTTTTTTTCTCTGATTAACATTTAAGTAAATCAGATTTGACCGCCTTTGTTGTCAATGATGCGCTTTGCACCGATTTTTTCGGTAAATTTCGCCCAAAAAATAATTAATTATTTTCTGCTGAAATATATGAATTTTTAGATAATATTTTTAACGGTATCGTTTTGAGCCATTCTCTTGTGATTACAGAAGCTGATAGTTGAACTGTAGCGAACTATCAGTGTTTCACTTCATCATGATGCGACAGATTATCTAGCAGTTTCTAATTGACATAAAGTAATCATTTGAACTTCGCATCTCAATTACCTGAATGTTACCGTTGGTTAGGTTGGTTTTATACAAGTTAGGGATACAGCTGCGATCGCATCAGATTTGCAAAAGACATAGAGGGCACAAACTATAGCTGTGCCCTCCTAGAGGCTACGGTGTATACACAAGTCTGAAATAGCTGAAAAACCCAAGGTTTTACCCCACCCTAACCCTCCCCGTATGTATTGGGGAGCCACTGCCTTGAACGGGTTTCCCGGCTTGTTCGCTCTTAGCGTTCCCGCAGGGTAGCAAGTGGCGTGAGGGAACTAGATTTTCCAGTTTCCCCCCAATGCATCGGGAGGATTAAGGGGGGTAATTCACACTTTAGTCTAGAGTGTGGTGAATATTATCTAGAGCGAGAACCTGTTACTTCATCGGGATCTCTATAAGCCCTGACTTTTTCGCGATTACGCAGTCCAGCTAAACCAGCTAGACCAAGTAAACCTAGCCAACCAAAATTGAAACCGCGATCGCTAGTTCTTTCGGAAGCTGCGACACCTGTATTTCTGTTAGTACCTGTGGCATCAGTGCCAGTGCCTGTTGTTCCACTACCTGTGGCATCAGTGCCAGTGCCCGTTGTTCCACTACCTGTTGTTCCACTACCTGTAGCATCAGTGCCCGTTGATCCACTGCCCGTTGTTCCACTACCTGTGGCATCAGTGCCTGTTGTTCCACTGCCTGTTGTTCCACTGCCCGTTGTTCCACCACCTGTTGTTCCACTACCTGTGGCATCAGTGCCTGTTGTCCCAGTTCCAGTGCCTGTTGTCCCGGTTCCACTGCCCGTTGTCCCAGTTCCAGTGCCTGTTGTGCCAGTACCTGTAGTTCCAGTTCCAGTACCTAAACCAGAACCAGTGCCTGTTGTCCCGGTTCCATTGCCTGTTGTGCCACTGCCTGTTGTCCCGGTTCCAGTGCCTGTAGCTCCAGTTCCAGTACCTGAGCCAGTGCTACCACTGGAGCTTCCGCTACCGGAGCTTCCACTGCCAGCACTTCCGCCACCAGAGCCTCCACTGCCGGAACCTCCACTTTGGGCGGAAACTAAAGTAGGTAAAGATACAGAAGCGAAACTAATGGCAAATACAGTAGCTAAAACAGCTTTAGATAAATTGAAAGGCTTCATGCTTATGGTTCCTTTTATGTTCTAGATTTGTATCGTTGATTGATTTACAAAAGCAATGTTGTCTCTTCAATCCACTGCTAAATTAGGTAAATTATGGCGAGGGAGATTGCAGAGTACTTTACTTAACTTCTTCTGAAAAAGTTGAAAGTATTTGAAAATACAACCAACAACTCATTCTTTGTCACATTAAGCAAAATAACTCATAATCAGTAATTACTACTTTAGGATTAAGAACTCACGAACAAAATCGCTTGTTCAAAATAGAAAATAAATATTATTACACTTATTTCTATCCTATTTTTCCTAATTACTTATTGTGAATCATTTTGTTACTGTTTGATAGCATAAGTGTTAGTTTTTCGCCGGACTTCTACCATAAGAGTAAAATCACTTATATCCCAGGAATTAATTTGGCATTCAAGTTAAGTTGGTTTATATAAGACTCCGATTTTATTTCTAAAAACATACTGAGACTGAAAAGCCTGTTATATCGAGGTTTTATCTGAAATCTTGTTGAAAAATCAGATATGAGTTCTATAAGTGTGAGAAAACTCCACATTATAGAATAGAGTTTGTAATTAGATAAACAGACTAACCTAAGAAGTACAAGCGATCGCTAAGTTAAACAGGATTTTCATCTGAATAAATATAATTACTTTTTTGACATTGGCTTTTAGTTATTTTGATATAAATGAACTAAAAACTCTATACAGCCAGATGCTGCTTGCAGTTGAGACTCTATTAAGAATACTTCACAATCTTATTTCACCTGAAAACTTATAACTTCATACTCCAGATGTGTCTTACTTTAGACTTAAGGAATACTTTTATTATCAGTTCAGTAGGATGGCATAAATAATTAAAGGTTTGTAATAATGATTTTAATCTTCTCTTATCTAAAAGAGGCAGCGCCCTAAGCGTAGCTATGCCGCAGACTTTACGAGACGCTACGCGATTAAAAGTTGACGCTGAAATTTACCATTCGGCTAAAGCGATCGCTATTCCTTGTTTTAAATCTGATGTGATTGCGTCATTATTCGCTAATTGCTGCAATTGTTGATGTGTGGCTTCCTCATCCAGATTTTTCAATGCTGCGATCGCATGTAGTCTCACCGATGCATTAGAATCGGCTAACAGCAAAATCAATGGTTCAATTGCTTGCATTTCGCCTAACTGTCCTAAAGATAAAGCGATCGCACTTTTGATGCTAGCAACCTCTGTGGCCGGATGTGGCGATCGCAGTATTTGCAGTAAGATTTCCGCAGATGGTGTAATTAACTCCGGTTTTTGCACTCGTCCCAAAACTGTGACAATTTCTTGCCACACTGTCTCGGAAGTACTTTGATTCAGTGCTGTTTGCAAATATTCCAAACTCAATAATGTTCCCACCCAACTTAAAGCGCGTATGGTTTCTAATTGCAGCGTTATCGGTGTCTGGGGTGAAATCAGCAAATCAAATAAGTATTTAGCAGCCTCATCACTACCAATCCGAGAAAGGGTAATTGCGGCTGCACAACAAACATCAAGGTTAAAGTCGTAAAGTTTGGGTTGCAGTCTCGTGATTAAATCTAATGCTTGATGTAAATCGGGGCGAAAACCTAAACCAAGTACTGCTGCACGCCTCACTGTGGCGGCGGGATCGTCCAAAGCTTTTAACAATACTGGCGGTACGCGTTCGTCATGAAAACTGCTGAGGGCTTCAATTGCGGCGGCGCGGATTGCTGCTTGTGGATCTTGCACTACACTCAACAGTGGCGTGATAGTTTCTGGTTGCCGAATACAACAAAGCGATCGCACTGCTAACAATCGTGTATTTTCATCTAATAGAAGTTCAGTTAGTGAAGCAATCGCAACAGTACCCATTTGTCCCAATGCTGTCGCTGCGATCGCTTTGAGTTCTTCATCCTCATCGTGTTTCAACAATTCAACTATTGACGCGATCGCTTCTGGATGTTTAAATTCGCCCAAAGTCCTTGCCGCATACCAGCGCAATTCGTCTTCTGCGTCTTCATCTTCTAATATTTCAATCAGAGGTGGGATAGCAATATTACCAAAGTGAATCAACACTTTGGTAATTTCCCATCGTTGCTGAAAATCCCCCATCTCTAAGATGGAAAGTGTTAATTTCAGAAGATATTCTCGATTTTTAACTATTTCTGGATCTTCCGAGTCTGCCCCTAAAACTAATTGTTGCAAATATTGAATTAGTGATGACCAATCAGCGGCATTATGTGCTGCCTCGGCTTGTACCAAAAGCTGTTTGATATTACTCACAATATCTTGCTTGAATTATCAATTTTCTACCTCCTGCCCCCTGCCTCCACTAGCTTGGCTTAACTACAACCGAATTGCCCTCAATCTTGGCGGCGTAAGTTTTTAGAGGGTCGGTTGCTGGGCCTTTTTGCACTTTACCATCGGCTCCATATTCCGAACCATGACAGGGACAAGCGAATTTTTTGGCATCTGCTTTCCATGCTACAGTGCAACCTGCATGAGTACAAGTAGGGTCAACAGCAGTTAGATTTCCGGCTTTAGATGTGCCGACTACCAGCACAGGCCCAGCAGGTGAGTTTTTTGCCAGCAATTGACCTGTTTTATCTAAATCTGCCGAAGTACCTACTGTTTGCCAATCTTTAGATGCTGGAGTTGTTTGAGAAGAACAAGCTGCGATCGCTACAGGTAGAGAACTCGCAATCCAGCCCAAACCTACCCAATTAATAAAGTCACGACGTTTCATAGCTGCTGAAATAATATCTAAGTTTTAGCTGACATCTCCGATTCAATTTTGGATTTTAGATTTGAGATTAGTCTATGGCGATCCAAAATTACTTCAGTCTGCTCAAATACCGTTGATTAAGGGCGCTGCATCGCTTATGGGTGACTTTAATGCAAATAATGCATACTATTCATGCATTTTTAAAAAAGTTTTCCGAAAATCGTAACAATTTATACGATTTTAACACAAAAGTCACCTTAAGTTATGAGTATCGAAATTGTTACATGAACATTATCTAAACCTGCTTGACAAATTCCCAAGATGTAAATGGTCACAAATTTTCCTTAACTAACCACGGATTTGAAGTTTCGCGTTGGAATGTTCTTGAGTAAAAATAATCAGCCGTAGTTAAATATTAAGTTTTTATTCCCTAACCCTCGCAGATACAGCACCTGATGTAACTACGGATTGATTGGAATTGGGAAATTATGACCACAGTTACCGATCGTATCAGTAATTTGCAACGAGATTCAAATTCATGACAGACACAGCAACTACCACTAACCTTAATAAGTTCGAGAAATTAAAAGCAGAAAAAGATGGACTCGCCATCAAGAGTGAGATAGAGAAATTTGCCGCCTTGGGTTGGGAGGCGATGAACGAAACAGATCGCGATCATCGACTCAAATGGGTAGGCGTGTTTTTTCGCCCAGTTACCCCAGGAAAGTTTATGATGCGGTTGCGGATGCCTAACGGTATTCTTACTAGCAGCCAGATGCGTATTTTAGCTCAAGTAGTGCAGCGTTACGGTGATGATGGTTGCGCTGATATTACTACCAGACAGAATATTCAATTACGGGGGATCAGAATTGAAGATTTACCAGACATCTTTAATAGATTTCACGCAGTTGGTTTAACCAGCGTTCAGTCAGGGATGGATAACGTCCGCAATATCACAGGCGATCCCGTGGCGGGGTTAGACGCAGATGAGTTGTACGACACGCGAGAGTTGGTACAGCAAATTCAAGATATGCTCACCAATAAGGGGGAAGGAAACCCAGAATTTAGCAACTTACCACGCAAGTTTAATATTGCGATCGCAGGTGGAAGAGACAATTCAGTTCACGCTGAAATCAACGATTTAGCTTTTGTTCCAGCATTTAAAGAAGCAGGGGAGCAAAATTTTCCTTCTGCTGATTCCCACGACAAAATTTTCGGGTTTAACGTTTTAGTCGGGGGCTTTTTCTCAGCTAAACGTTGTGAGGCGGCGATTCCTCTGAATGCTTGGGTGGCTCCCGAAGATGTAGTAGCTTTATGTAGAGCGGTTTTGGAAGTATTTCGAGATTGTGGGCCGCGTGCTAATCGGCAAAAATCGCGCTTGATGTGGCTAATCGATGAATGGGGTTTAGATAAGTTTCGAGCAGAAGTAGAAAGCCGTTTGGGTAAATCATTAATATCCGCAGCACCCAAAGACGAGATCGACTGGGAAAAACGCGACCACATCGGGGTATATAAACAAAAACAAGCAGGATTAAATTACGCAGGCTTACACATTCCTGTTGGTCGGTTGTATGCCGAAGATATGTTTGAAATTGCTCGTCTGGCTGAAGTTTACGGCAGTGGTGAAATCTGTTTCACAGTTGAGCAAAACATTGTGATCCCCAATATTGCTGACTCGCGTTTAGCAACATTTTTAACTGAGCATTTACTGGAAAGATTTTCTATCAATCCAGGTTTACTGGCGCGATCGCTAGTATCTTGCACAGGCGCACAATTTTGCAACTTTGCCCTGATCGAAACCAAAAACCGCGCCCTGGCAATGATTAAAGCCTTAGAAGAAGAGTTAACCTTCACCGAACCAGTGCGAATTCATTGGACAGGTTGTCCCAACTCCTGCGGACAACCCCAAGTTGCAGACATCGGCTTGATGGGAACTAAAACTCGCAAAAATGGCAAAACCTTGGAAGGTGTTGACATATATATGGGCGGCAAAGTTGGCAAAGATGCCCATTTGGGAACTTGCATCACCAAAGGCATCCCATGCGAAGATTTGCAGCCAATATTGCAAGATTTACTCATCCAAAAGTTTGGGGCAAAACTCAAGCAAGAAGCCTTACTAGTTGGTAACTGCTAGTTGAGCATTGGGCACTTGTACTGAGTTTCGACTGCGCTCAACTACCGCGAAGTCGAAGTATTGGGCATTGGGCAAGACTCATACTTCAAACTTTAAGGCTTAATGTTCAAACTTTAAGACTTAACCTTCGACCTTAAAGACTCAACCTTCAAACCTAAAGACTCAACCTTCGACCTTAAAGGCTTAACCTTCGACCTTAAAGGCTCAACTTCGGCTACCTCTTCACCGTATTTTATTCAATTAGAACGATTGGAATGCTTAAAAACTTATTTTCATTTAGCGATCGCTACCGCATCTTACATCAGACTTGGTTTGCTTTCTTTCTCACCTTTGTTTGTTGGTTTAACTTTGCCCCCTTCGCTACAACCATTGGCAGAGAACTACATTTAGCACCAGAACAAATCAAAACTTTAGGCATTTGTAACCTTGCCCTCACAATTCCCGCACGACTAATTATTGGGATGCTTCTGGATCGTTTTGGCCCCAGAATCACCTACTCAATGCTGCTGATGTTTGCGCTTGTTCCTTGTTTAGCGACGGCGCTAGCGCAAGACTTTAATCAACTAGTCATCAGCCGTTTGCTGATGGGAATTGTCGGATCTGGATTCGTTGTGGGTATCCGTATGGTGTCCGAATGGTTCCAGCCGAAGGAGATGGGAATTGCTCAAGGTATTTATGGCGGTTGGGGTAACTTTGGGGCTTTTGGCGCAGAGTTTGCCTTACCGATACTTGCAGTTTCCACGAGCTTTTTCGCTGGTGGTGCTTCTAACTGGCGATTTGCGATCGCATTTACAGGGATTATTGCAGCTATCTACGGCGTAATTTATTACAACAACGTCCAAGATACACCCACAGGTAAAGTCTACAAAAAACCTAAGAAAAATGGTTCTCTAGAAGTAACCAGTGTTAAAAGCTTCTGGGCGATGATTGTCTCGAATTTTGGTTTAATATTCGCCTTGGGTTTATTGGCTTGGCGTTTGGAACAAAAGAACATTCACTTCCTAACTTTGAGCCAAATGTATTTGATTTGGTTACTGTTAGCAGGATTATTTGCTTACCAAAGTTACAAAGCTTGGCAAGTAAACCGAGAACTTTTAATTGGCAAGAAAACTTACGCTCCATCCGAACGCTTCCAATTTGGTCAAGTAGCCTTACTTGAATTCACTTACATAACGAACTTTGGCAGTGAATTGGCAGTTGTTTCCATGCTCCCGGCATTCTTTGAAAAAACCTTTGCTTTAGAGCACGTTGTAGCTGGGATGATTGCTGCTACCTATCCATTCTTAAATTTGGTTTCTCGTCCAAGTGGTGGCTTAATTTCTGATAAATTTAGCTCCCGTAAATGGACAATGACAATTATCAGTGCCGGCATTGGTGTTAGTTATTTGATTGCACATTTTATTAATGGTAACTGGCCGATTCCGGTAGCGATCGCAGTGACAATGTTTGCCGCCTATTTTGCCCAAGCCGGTTGCGGTGCGACTTACAGCATCGTTCCCCTAATTAAGAAAGAAGCCACTGGACAAATTGCCGGTAATGTGGGAGCTTACGGTAATTTTGGTGGTGTAGTTTACCTGACAATTTTCAGCTTAACCGATGCTCCCACACTATTTTCCACAATGGGTTTAGCTGCACTAGTCTGTGCTTTTATGTGTGCCTTCTTCCTCAAAGAACCAAAAGGTTCCTTTGCCCCTGCATTTGAAGGTGAATTACCAGAAACCGCAACGAAAAACCCTATTTTATTAACTGAAGAATAGACCTGTCTTGAAAATAGAGATTAGGCAATAAGGCAAAGATACATGACTAGTTTCCAGCCTCTAGGCTGGGAAACCATTCTGGGAGGCTCCGCCTCCGATCTTCTTGACAAGAGGCAGAGCCTCTTTTAGATATATTCCCAGCCTAGAGGCTGGGAACAAGACGAATGCAGGAAAAAAGGTTAAAGGGAAAGGAAAAATTCCATTCTTTTACCCCTTCCCCCTCTTCTTCATCCCACCCCTTATCCCCACAATGCCAAAAAGTCTTAAGCACTAAAGTGCTTACTACAAACTCTCTTGCATTCTCAAGCTGTCGCTAAATCTGAGGTTGCAAAATCAAAATAACAAAATGGTACAACAGCCATGAGTGAATTTACCAAAACTCTTTGTCCCTACTGTGGTGTTGGCTGTGGTTTAGAAGTTTCACCCCCAGCTCAACTTGGCAAAGCAACTAATCGAGATAGTCAAGGAAATCCAACTTGGCGGGTGCGGGGTAACAAGGCCCATCCATCTAGTCAGGGAATGGTTTGCGTCAAAGGTGCAACGATCGCAGAATCTTTAGATAAAAATAGATTACATTACCCAATGGTGCGAGACTCTTTAGATCGAGAGTTTCGCCGCGTTAGCTGGGATGAAGCTTTCGATCTGATTGCCAAACGCATTCAAACCGTGCGTTTCACCCAAGGGCCAGAAGCCTTATGTATGTATGGTTCCGGTCAGTTTCAAACTGAGGATTACTACATAGCCCAGAAACTTATGAAAGGCTGTCTGGGTACGAATAATTTTGATGCCAACTCACGTTTATGTATGTCTAGTGCTGTGGCTGGGTACATTCAAAGCTTTGGCGCAGATGGCCCGCCCTGCTGTTACGATGACTTGGAGTTAACCGACTGTGCATTTCTAATTGGTACTAATACAGCCGAATGTCACCCCATCGTTTTCAATCGACTGGCAAAGTATCACAAAAAGAACCGCAAAGTCAAGATGATTGTGGTCGATCCCCGTCGCACACCAACCGCAGAAGCCGCTGATTTACATTTAGCGATTCGTCCCGGTACAGATATCGACTTGTTGAACGGCATCGCCCATTTATTGATGCGCTGGAACTCTATTGATACGATGTTCATGGAGGACTGCACCAGCAACTTTCCCGCTTATGCTGAGGTGATTCGCCACTATCCGCCAGAAGTGGTAGCTCGTCAATGTGGAATTAGTATTGAAGATTTAGAAACAGCAGCACGTTACTGGGGTAAATCTGAGCGAGTACTGTCTTTGTGGTCAATGGGTGTAAATCAATCTTCAGAAGGGACGGCTAAGGTTAGAACGATTATTAACCTGCACCTAATGACTGGACAGATTGGCAAACCTGGGGCTGGCCCTTTTTCTCTCACAGGTCAACCGAACGCGATGGGAGGACGGGAAGCCGGAGGTTTGGCGCATTTATTACCGGGTTATCGGGTGGTGAAAAATCCGCAGCACCGTGCAGAAGTTGAGGAGTTTTGGGGACTCAAGCCAGGACAGATTTCGCCCAATCCCGGTTTGACTGCTTGGGACATGATTACAGGGTTAGAAAATGATGCTGTAGGGTTACTGTGGATTGCAGCTACTAATCCCGCTGTAAGTATGCCAGATTTAGAGCGGACTAAAAAGGCATTGTTGCGATCGCCTTTCACTATTTACCAAGACGCATATTATCCCACAGAAACTTCTGCCTACGCTCACGTTCTACTACCAGCAGCCCAGTGGGGTGAAAAAACTGGCGTGATGACAAACTCCGAACGGATGGTAACTCTGTGTTCAGCATTTCGCCAACCACCAAGAGAAGCTAAAGCCGATTGGGAAATTTTTGCCGAAGTTGGACGTAGATTAGGTTTTAAGAAAGAATTTGCCTTTGCTAACTCTGCTGAAGTTTATGCTGAATTTGTCAAACTAACTAAAAATCGCCCTTGCGATATGACAGGTATCAGTCACGCGCAATTACAGACACAAGGCCCGACGCAATGGCCTCACCCTGAAGAGAGCAGGGGAAGCAGAGGAGCAGGGGAAGCAGGGGGAGAAGCATCTGCTAATCGTGGCAAAAGACTATACACTAACTTGCGCTTCCACACCCCTGATGGACGCGCTCGATTTGGGGCATATTACTCCAAGGGATTGGCAGAACCGCCAGACCCAAATTATCCGTTTGTGTTAACTAATGGAAGACTTTACGGACATTGGCATACGCAGACACGCACCGGTCAAATTGAAAAAATTTGCAAAATGCATCCCGAACCGTTTATCGAAATTCATCCGCGTGATGCTGCTCGGTTAGGTATTGCCGATAGTATGTATATAGAAGTGCGCTCGCGTCGTGGTAAAGCGAAGTTTCCTGCTAAAGTCACAAAAGCGATCGCACCTGGTACAGTTTTTGTCCCTATGCACTGGGGTTCGCTGTGGGCAGATAATGCCGAAGCCAACGCCCTCACCCATCCAGAATCTTGCCCCGATTCGCTGCAACCAGAATTAAAAGCCTGTGCTGTGCAGCTGATACCAATTTCGCTGGAAGTTCCCATCAAAGATTATCAACTCCAGTCCTCACAATATAGCAATCCGATTTGATTCGGAGAATTACTCGTAAAGGCCGGGGACTAGGGACTGGGGACTGGCGACTGGGGACTGGGAAGAAGGAATAAAGGTGTAATGAGTTTTTTTCACGCAATCAAATATGAGTCCTATAGTCAGCTGCAAAGTGTAGCTCGGAAGTGGTAATTTATAACCAGCAACAGGTAATTTCGTCAATAATCAATAGTCAATAGTTATTATCATTTTTTCTAACTCTCTAATTTTGACTGTTACCAATTACTATATTTAAAGAGATAAATTTTTAGTAACAAGGGATTTTACTAAAGTTTATTTTCGCTATGGATAAAGAATAAAAAAGCAGAGATATTTACAAAAAATTGTCAATTATTTCCAATCCTTTAGATTTATCTATGGGATTTTCTTTTATTTGAGAATTGGGTGCAGCAGATGAAAAAGCTAATGAAACGAATGCTAGGAGCTACCAGCGATCGGAACTTTATGCACGTCATTGAAAACATAGAAGTGCTAGTTTCTAAAGTTCTATCTATTTTTATGGTGATCGTAATTTTGGTAACGATCGGAGATTTAGGAATTTTTATTTTTAAAGAGTTATTTGCAGTTCCTTATGGAAAATTTAACTCAACCTTATATAAAATTTTCGGTTTATTTTTAAATATTTTAATTGCTTTAGAAATTTTAGAAAATATTACCGCCTATCTTCGACGACATGTTTTTCAGGTTGAATTGGTTATTGTCACTTCTTTAATAGCTGTTGCCAGAAAAATTATTATTCTTGACTTAGAAAAAGTTCCAGGAATTGATATAATTGGCTTAGGTATAGCTATTCTTGCTTTATCAATTAGTTATTTAATAATTCGTCTTAGTAATTCCAAAGATGCAAGCTAAATAAAATGCCTAACAAATTATAGCAGTTCTTAATTGCATGGAATACAGACCACTCTCAGAAGATGTTTGAAAAGTCATGATTGATGTATCAAATATTTTTTACCCCACCCTACCCCCTCCCCGATATATTGGGGAGGGAATCGGATTTTCTTGTTTCCCTCCAGTATATCGGTGAAATTAAGGGGGGGTAATAATTCGATTAAAATCACAACATACCACTTTTCAAACATCCTCTTAGGGACACAGCAATTTTGGGTTTGTTGAACAACAGTATAAATTATTAATTTACGCCTAATGTGAATTAGGAAAAAAGGCGGGAGAAGTAAGAAGATGAAAG